>NZ_JBSGWV010000020.1:0-123045 GCF_053609105.1 Streptomyces sp. NPDC054975 | reverse complement strand
CCGTGTTTCTCAGCGGCGGGCCGTCGCCGTGCCCTCCACCGCGAAGAGCTGTTCCTCCACGTGGTCCAGGGCCAGGCGCAGCGCGCCCGTGCCCACCGCCGCCTCGCCCAGCATCGACAGGACCACGCGTGGCGGCCGGAGGCAGAAGCGGGCCAGTTCGTCACGGAGCGGCTGGAGGACGCCGTCCAGGCCGGCCGCCCAGCCGCCGACCACCACCAGCTCCGGGTCGAGGGCGAGGACCAGCGCCGCCACGTCGTGGACCAGACGCTGCGTGAAGCGCTCCACCGCGGCCTCCGCGCGCGCGTCGCCCCCGCGCGCCAGCGCGAAGACCTCCGCCACCGCCTGCTCGTCCAGCGGGTGGAGCGGCTCGTCCGTGGTCGAGAGCAGGTGCTCGGGGGTGACCCCGCGGCCGAGCAGGTGCAGCGCGCCGATCTCGCCCGCCGCCCCGCCGTACCCCCGGTGCAGACGCCCCCCGATCAGGGACCCCGCGCCGGGGCTCAGCCCGGCCAGGACGAAGACGATGTCGTCGGAGTCGGTCGCCGCGCCCTTCCAGTGCTCGGCGACGGCCGCCGCGTTCGCGTCGTTCTCCACGAGCACCGGGCACTTGAACGACCGCCGCAGCCGCTCCCCGAGGGCCAGGCCCGTCCAGCCGGGCAGCGCCGTCCCGAGCCGCACGCGGCCGTCCGCCTCGACGATCCCGGGCGTGCCGACACCGACCGCCCGCAGGTTCGACCGGGGCACCCCGGCCCTGCGCAGCACGTCGGCGACGACCGTACGGACGCGCTCCAGGCGTTCGTCCTCCGGAGCCGTCTCCGAGACCTCACGGGAGCCCGCGCCGATGATCCGGCCGTCGAGGCCCGAGAGCAGCGCGGCGACCCGGTGCGGGCCGATCTCGATGCCCAGCAGATGCCCGGCCTCCGCCCGGAAGCGGAACCTCCGGGCCGGTCGGCCCTGCCGCCTCGCCTCACCCTCCTCGGGCCCGACCTCGACGACGAGCCCCCCGACGATGAGCCCCTCGACGACGCCCTCCACGGTCGGCCGGGACAGCCCCGTGATCCGGGTCAGGTCCGTGAGCGTGAGCGCGTCGGCGCCCCGCAGAGCATGGAGTACCACCGCGGAATTGATCCGCCGCAGCAGCGACGGATCCCCGCCGGTCAGCCGCCCCACCGTGTGTCCTCCCAGCTCGTGCACATGTCTGCCGGATGTTACTCAATGGACAGGAGTGCGGCGAGAGCCGACCGGGCATCAAAGTGCCCAGGTCACCGAGGCGGGTCCGCCGTGACGTCGGGCCGTCGCCGGTCCGGCACCCCCGCTGCCTCGCGCAGCCGCGCGAACTCCTGCGCCATCGTCTCCAGGGTCCAGTGCGCGTTCAGGCCGCTCGGGTTGGGCAGCGCCCAGATCCGGGTCTCCCCGATCGTGCGCTCCTGCGGGCCGACGACCGCGCGCTTCTCCCCGAACGCCGTCCGGTACGCGGTGATGCCGACGACCGCCAGCCACCTCGGCCGCAGCCGCTCCACGCGCGCGGTCAGCAGTCGGCCGCCCTCCCGGAACTCCTCGTCGCTCAGCTCGTCGGCCCGGGCCGACGCCCGCGCGACCACGTTCGTGATGCCGAGGCCGTACGCGAGCAACTCCTCCTGCTCCGCGGGCTTCAGCAGCCGGGGCGTGAACCCGGACCGTTCGAGCACCGGCCAGAAGCGGTTGCCCGGGCGGGCGAAGTGATGGCCCGTCGCCGCCGACATCAGACCGGGGTTGATCCCGCAGAAGAGGACCGAAAGGCCGCCCGCGGCCACGTCGGGGACGAGGCGGTCGCGGGCGGCCTGAAGCTCCTGCGGGGTGAACCGGGTCAGAGGATCGACCCGGGGCTGTACGCGGCGGCCTCCGGGTGCTGCTTGACGATCTCCTCGATCCGGGAGACCACGGCGGCGACCTGGTCCGCGGCGGCGCCGGTGAACGACAGCTTGTCCGCCATCAGCGCGTCGAGCTGCGCGCGGTCCAGCGGGATCCGCTCGTCGGCGGCCAGCTTGTCGAGGAGCTCGTTGCGCTCGGCGCCCTGCTCGCGCATGGCGAGGGCCGAGGCGACGGCGTTCTCCTTGATGGCCTCGTGGGCGATCTCCCGGCCGACACCGGCGCGGACGGCTCCCATCAGGACCTTGGTGGTGGCCAGGAACGGCAGGTACCGGTCCAGCTCGCGGGCGACGACCGCGGGGAACGCGCCGAACTCGTCGAGGACGGTCAGGAAGGTCTCCAGGAGGCCGTCCAGCGCGAAGAACGCGTCCGGCAGCGCGACCCGGCGGACCACCGAGCACGAGACGTCGCCCTCGTTCCACTGGTCGCCCGCCAGCTCGCCGGTCATCGACGCGTATCCGCGCAGGATGACCATGAGGCCGTTGACGCGCTCGCAGGAGCGGGTGTTCATCTTGTGCGGCATGGCGGACGAGCCGACCTGGCCGGGCTTGAAGCCCTCGGTCACCAGCTCGTGGCCGGCCATCAGGCGGATCGTCTTGGCGACCGAGGAGGGCGCGGCGGCCAGCTGGACGAGCGCGGTGACCACGTCGTAGTCGAGCGAGCGCGGGTAGACCTGGCCGACCGAGGTGAAGGCGTGCGCGAAGCCGAGGTGACCGGCGATCCGGTTCTCCAGCTCGGCCAGCTTCCCGGCGTCGCCGCCGAGGAGGTCGAGCATGTCCTGGGCGGTGCCGACCGGGCCCTTGATGCCGCGCAGCGGGTAGCGGGCGAGCAGCTCCTCGAGACGGCCGTAGGCGACGAGGAGTTCGTCGGCGGCCGTCGCGAAGCGCTTGCCGAGGGTGGTGGCCTGGGCGGCGACGTTGTGCGAGCGGCCGGCCATGACGAGTTCGGCGTACTCGCCGGACAGCTTGCCCAGGCGGGCGAGGACGGCGACCGTGCGGTCCCGCATCAGCTCAAGGGAGAGCCGGATCTGGAGCTGCTCGACGTTCTCGGTGAGGTCGCGCGAGGTCATGCCCTTGTGGACGTGCTCGTGACCGGCGAGGGCGTTGAACTCCTCGATCCGGGCCTTCACGTCGTGCCGGGTGACCTTCTCGCGCTCGGCGATGGAGCCGAGGTCGACCTGGTCGAGCACGCGCTCGTAGTCGGCGAGGGCGGCGTCCGGAACCTCGATCCCGAGGTCCTTCTGGGCACGCAGCACGGCGAGCCACAGCCGGCGCTCCAGCTTCACCTTCTGCTCGGGGGACCAGAGGACGGCGAGCTCCGCGGAGGCGTAGCGGCCGGCCAGGACGTTGGGGATGCGGGGCTTCGCAGTCACAGCAGTCACGTGGACAGATTCTACTGGCGGTTTCTGCAGGCCAGCGCCACGGCCGGGTTCGTCTCTTGCTACGAGACACACCTCACGCGCGCATGCGGCACAGTTCAGGACTGCGGGACCGCGTAGGTGGCCACCCCGTGCCGGCCCGTGGGGCCGGCCACTACGCCGTCGGCGGCTCCCACGGGAGCAGGTCCGGGCGCTTCGCCGGGCGGCCGTCGCCCGAGGAGCGGCCGGTCAGGCGGCGGCCGATCCACGGGCCGAGGTGCTCCCTGGCGAACCGGGCGTCCCCGAGGCGGCGGTTCAGCCACCTCGGCGGGAGCGTCGGCGGCAGCGGCGTCCGCCAGTCGTGCTCCGCCTCCAGGCCCAGGGCCTGCCACACGGCCTCGGCCACCCGCCGGTGCCCCTCGCCGGTCAGGTGGAGCCGGTCGACGTCCCACATGCGCGGGTCGCCGAGCGCGGGCGTCCCGTACAGGTCGACCACCAGGGCGCCGTGGCGGGCGGCGAGCTCGTCGACGTACCCGAAGAGCTCCTCCATGCGTGGCCGGAAACGTTCCATGACGGGACCGTTGCGGCCCGGGCTGCGCATCAGGACCAGCTGCCCGCAGGAGGGCGCCAGCTTCTCGACGGCCTCGGTGAGCAGGTCCCGTACGCGCCCCATGTCGACCTTCGGCCGCAGCGTGTCGTTCAGGCCGCCGACCAGCGTCACCACGTCCGCCTTCATCGCGGCGGCCAGGTCCACCTGCTCCTCGACGATCTGGCCGATGAGCTTGCCGCGCACCGCGAGGTTCGCGTAGCGGAAGTCGGGGCTGCGGGCGGCCAGCCGGGCGGCGAGAAGGTCCGCCCACCCCCGGTACGTGCCGTCGGGCAGTCGGTCCGACATTCCCTCGGTGAAGCTGTCCCCGACGGCGACAAGACTGGTGTAGGTGGCATTCATCTCCATGGCGACAGCGATCATACCGCGCGGTATGCGGACGCTCCGCCGGAGGCCAGGGACGGGAAACGCGAAGGGCCCCGGGGCGCCGCGCGCCCCGGGGCCCGTCCCGCCCGCTAGGCCGCCGGCCGTCCGACGAGCTCCCGCAGTACGTCCTCCATCGTGACGAGGCCGGCCAGTTTGCCGTCCTCGTCCAGGACCGCCGCCAGGTGCGTACGGCTGCGGCGCATCGCCGTCAGGACGTCGTCCATCGGCGTCGCCGCCCGGACGCGCGCGATCGGGCGCATCGCCGTGACCGGGAACGGCAGGTCCCTCGGCATCGCGTCCAGGGCGTCCTTCACGTGCAGGTAGCCCAGGATCCGCCGGGCCGTGTCGACCACCGGGAAGCGGGAGAAGCCCGACTCGGCGGAGAGCGCCTCCAGCTCCTCCGGCGTCGTCCCGACGGCCGCGTACACGACCTTCTCCACCGGCATGACGACGTCCCGCACCGGTCGCCGTCCGAGCTCCAGGGCGTCGTGCAGCCGCTCCGCCGCACGGTCGTCGAGCAGGCCGGCGACACCGGCGTCGGTCACCATCCGGGCCAGCTCGTCGTCCGAGAACGTGGCCGAGACCTCGTCCCTCACCTCCACCCGCAACAGCTTCAGGAGGCCGTTGGCGAAGGCGTTGATCGTGAAGATCACCGGGCGCAGCGCCCGGGCGAGCGCGACCAGCGGCGGCCCGAGCAGCAGCGCCGAGCGGGTCGGCTCGGCGAGCGCGATGTTCTTCGGGACCATCTCGCCCAGCAGCATGTGCAGATACGTCGCCACGGCCAGCGCGATCACGAACGAGACCGGGTGCACCAGACCGTGCGGCACGCCGACCGCGTCGAAGACCGGTTCGAGCAGGTGCGCGATGGCGGGCTCGGCGACGATGCCGAGCACCAGGGTGCACAGCGTGATGCCGAGCTGGGCGGCGGCGAGCAGCGCCGAGACGTGTTCCAGGCCCCAGATGACGCTGCGCGCCCGCCGGTTCCCCGCCTCCGCCTCGGGCTCGATCTGACTGCGGCGCACGGAGATCAGGGCGAACTCGGCGCCGACGAAGAAGGCGTTCACGACCAGCGTCAGCGCGCCGATCAGCAACTGGATCGCGGTCATCGGCCGGCCTCCTGGGTCGTACCGGACTCCTGGACGGGCGGCACGTGCAGCAGCACCCGCGCCGCCCTGCGGCCGGAGGCGTCCACGACGTCGAGCTGCCAGCCGGCGAGCACCACACGGTCGCCGACCGCGGGGATCCGCCCCAGTTCGTTGGCGATGACACCGGCGAGCGTCTCGTACGGTCCGTCCGGGACGCGCAGGCCGATCGCCTCCAGCTGGTCGGTCCGGGCGGCGCCGTCGGCGGACCAGAGCACGCGCCCGTCCGCGTCCACGCCCGCCCGTGCCAGGTCGGGCGTCTCGTGCGGATCGTGCTCGTCGCGCACCTCGCCGACGACCTCCTCGACGATGTCCTCCAGCGTCGCGACACCGGCGGTGCCGCCGTACTCGTCGATGACGACGGCCATGGTCTGCTTGCCGGACAGCCGGTCCAGGAGGCGGTCCACGGTCAGCGTCTCCGGGACGAGCAGCGGCTCCCGGAGCATGTCGCCGATGCGCCGCAGGCGCCGCTCGTCGGCCGGTATGGCCAGGACGTCCTTGATGTGGGCGATGCCGACCACGGCGTCGAGGCTGCCCCGGTAGACCGGGAAGCGGGACAGGCCGGTCGCGCGGGTCGCGTTGGCGACGTCCTCCGCCGTGGCCTGCACCTCCAGGGCGGTGACCTGTACGCGCGGGGTCATCACGTTCTCGGCGGTCAGCTCGGCCAGGTTGAGGGTCCGTACGAACAGCTCGGCGGTGTCCGGCTCCAGGGCGCCCTCCTTGGCGGAGTGGCGGGCCAGGGCCACCAGCTCCTGCGGGGAGCGGGCGGAGGCCAGCTCCTCGGTCGGCTCCATGCCGAGCCGGCGCAGGATCCGGTTCGCCGTGTTGTTGAGATGGCTGATCAGGGGCTTGAACGCGGCGGTGAAGATCCGCTGCGGGGTCGCCACCCGCTTGGCGATCGCCAGTGGTGAGGAGATGGCCCAGTTCTTGGGCACCAGCTCGCCGACGACCATCAGGACGACGGTCGACAGGGCGGTGCCGAGGACCAGGGCCACCGAGGAGGCGACCGTGGAGGACAGGCCGATGTCCTCGAAGGGGCCGCGCAGGAGCGCGGCGATCGAGGGCTCGGCGAGCATGCCGACGATCAGGTTGGTGACCGTGATGCCGAGCTGGGCGCCGGAGAGCTGGAAGGTGAGCGACTTGACGGCCTTCAGGGCGCTGGCCGCGCCCCGCTCGCCCCGCTCCACGGCCCGTTCGAGCTCGGACCGCTCGACGGTGGTCAGCGAGAACTCGGCCGCGACGAAGGCACCGCACGCGAGCGAGAGCAGCAGCGCCAGCCCGAGCAGAAGCACTTCGGTCATCGGTTCACCTCCGTTCCATGATCAGTCAGGGACGGAGAGATCGCTCGCTTGGTACTGGGAGGCTCGCCCATGGGCGGACGCTCACACCTTTCGGTCGTACGGGGATGGAATCACCCATGGTAAAGGAGGGGCAAAGCGGGTTAGGGGTGAGGGGACGCGGGCGGCGTGGTCACGCGGTGGGCAGCGGCTTCACCCAACGGGTCCACTGCTCCTCGGGGCCGTACGCGGCCGCCCGCCAGGCGTGCTGCCCGAGTTCGTTGCGGTCGAGCACCATCGCGTCGGCGCGCCGCCCACCGAGGCGTACGAAACGTTCCTCCGCCGCCGCGAGCAGCGCTCCGCCCACGCCCCGGCGACGGTGGTCCGGGTGCACGGCGAGGCGGTAGAGGTGGCAGCGCCACCCGTCGAAGCCGGCGATCACCGTGCCGACGAGCACGCCGTCGCGCTCGGCCAGGATCAGGGCCTCGGGGTCACGGGCGACGAGACGCTCGATCCCGTCGCGGTCGTCGCTGATGCTCGTCCCCTCGGCGGCGGTCTTCCAGAAGGCGAGGACGGCGTCGAGGTCGGCCGGTGCGGCGGCTCGGATGTGCGGTTCGGTCATGACCGGAATCCCACCACCGGCCCGCCCGTCCGTCGACCGCGTTTCGCCATGCGGAACGGTCTCGTCGCGGGGGGACGCCGGTGCGTGACGACGGACGTCCAGGCCCGCCCCTGCGGGCAGGCCTGGACGTCACGGCTTGTGCCGGGTGATCAGACGAGGTCGAAGCGGTCCAGCTCCATGACCTTGTGCCAGGCGGCGACGAAGTCCTTCACGAACTTCTCCTTCGCGTCGTCGCTCGCGTAGACCTCGGCGAGCGCGCGCAGCTCGGAGTTCGAGCCGAAGACCAGGTCGGCACGGGTGCCGGTCCACTTGACCGCGCCCGTGGCCGCGTCGCGGCCCTCGAACTCGTCCTGCGCCGAGGACGTCGACTTCCACGTCGTACCCATGTCGAGCAGGTTGACGAAGAAGTCGTTGGAGAGCGTGCCCGGCTTGTCCGTCAGGACACCGTGCTTGGACTGGGCGTGGTTGGCGCCCAGGACGCGCAGACCACCGACGAGGACCGTCATCTCGGGCGCGCTGAGGGTCAGCAGGTTCGCCTTGTCGGTCAGCAGGTACTCGGCCGGCAGGCGGTTGCCCTTGCCGACGTAGTTGCGGAAGCCGTCGGCGGCCGGCTCCAGCGCGGCGAACGACTCGACGTCCGTCTGCTCCTGAGTGGCGTCGACACGGCCCGGCGTGAACGGAACCTCGATGTCGAAGCCGCCGTCCTTGGCCGCCTGCTCGACGGCCGCGGAGCCCGCGAGCACGACCAGGTCGGCCAGCGAGACCTTCTTGGCGCCGGTGGCGTTGAAGGACTCCTGGATGGATTCGAGCGTACGCAGGACCTGGGCCAGCTCGTCCGGGTTGTTGACCTCCCAGTTGCGCTGCGGC
This sequence comes from Streptomyces sp. NPDC054975, assembly GCF_053609105.1. Taxonomy (NCBI): domain Bacteria; kingdom Bacillati; phylum Actinomycetota; class Actinomycetes; order Kitasatosporales; family Streptomycetaceae; genus Streptomyces; species Streptomyces sp. NPDC054975. Next base: position 114,902 of record NZ_JBSGWV010000020.1, on the reverse strand, counting down.
TCCAGGCGGATACGGCCGCCGTTGGCGCCGCCGCGCTTGTCGCTGCCCCGGAAGGAGGAGGCGGCGGCCCAGGCGGCGGAGACCAGCTGCGGGACCGTGAGGTCCGAGCCGAGGATCTGCTCCTTGAGGGAGGCGATGTCGGCGGCGTCGATCAGCTCGCCCTCGCGCGCCGGCAGCGGGTCCTGCCAGAGCAGCGTCTCGGAGGGGACCTCCGGGCCGAGGTAGCGCACGACCGGGCCCATGTCACGGTGCGTGAGCTTGAACCAGGCGCGGGCGAAGGCGTCCGCGAACTCCTCCGGGTGCTCGTAGAAGCGCCGCGAGATCTGCTCGTAGACCGGGTCGAAGCGGAGCGACAGGTCGGTGGTGAGCATGGTCGGGAGGTGCTTCTTCGACGCGTCGTGCGCGTCGGGGATGATCGCCTCGGCGTTCTTCGCCACCCACTGGTGAGCGCCGGCCGGGCTCTGGGTGAGCTCGTACTCGTACTCGAAGAGGTGCTTGAAGAAGTCGTGGCCCCACTGCGCCGGCGTGGTGGTCCAGGTGACCTCCAGGCCGCTGGTGATCGCGTCGGCGCCCTTGCCGGTGCCGTAGGAGTTCGCCCAGCCGAGGCCCTGCGCCTCCATGGGGGCGGCCTCGGGGTCGTCGCCGACGTTGTCCGCCGGGCCCGCGCCGTGGGTCTTGCCGAAGGTGTGGCCACCGGCGATGAGGGCGACGGTCTCCTCGTCGTTCATCGCCATCCGGCGGAAGGTCTCGCGGATGTCGCGCGCCGCGGCGAGCGGGTCCGGGTTGCCGTTGGGGCCCTCCGGGTTCACGTAGATGAGACCCATCTGGACCGCGCCGAGCGGGCTCTCCAGCTCGCGGTCACCGGTGTAGCGCTCGTCGCCGAGCCAGGTGGTCTCGGGGCCCCAGTAGACGTCCTCGTCCGGCTCCCACACGTCGGCGCGGCCACCGGCGAAGCCGAAGGTCTTGAAGCCCATCGTCTCCAGGGCGACGTTGCCGGTGAGGATCATGAGGTCGGCCCAGGAGATGGACTGGCCGTACTTCTGCTTGACCGGCCACAGCAGACGGCGGGCCTTGTCGAGGTTGCCGTTGTCCGGCCAGCTGTTCAGCGGCGCGAAGCGCTGCTGACCGGCGCCGGCGCCACCGCGGCCGTCGCTGATGCGGTACGTGCCGGCGGAGTGCCAGGCCATACGGACCATGAGCGGGCCGTAGTTGCCGAAGTCGGCCGGCCACCAGTCCTGGGAGGTGGTGAGCACCTCGGCGATGTCTCGCTTCACGGCCGCGAGGTCGAGGGCGTTGAACGCCTCGGCGTAGTCGAAATCCTCGCCGAGGGGGTTCGCCACGGCGGGGTTCTTGGCGAGGATCTTCAGATTGAGCCGCTCCGGCCACCACTGCCGGTTGCCGCCGCCCTGGGTCGGGTGCGCGGCGCGGCCGTGCGCGACCGGGCAGCCACCAGCCGACTCCTGCGGTACGGGGTCGGTGACGATGGCGTCGTGGTTCTCGGACATGGGAATCCTTCCGGACGGGGCGGATCGCGATGCGCGGCCTGGGTGGTCCAGGAGGGTGGTTGTGCCGCCCGTCCGGACCATGTTGTCCCTTGGCTATTGCCAGAACCGATCCTACGATGGACAGAATCCAAGTCAAGAAGTACGCCAACCCTCTACCCGATCGGAAACCCTGGCGTCTCTTCGTGAACGTCGTGTGTCCTGCCGAAAAACCGAGCTGAATGGGTGAACCGATATGAGCGACCTGCTGGAGCGACTGCGTGGACGCGGCTGGCGGATGACCTCCCAGCGGCGTGTCGTGGCCGAGGTCCTCGACGGCGACCATGTGCACCTCACGGCCGACGAGGTCCACGTCCGCGCGGCCGAGCGGCTGCCGGAGATCTCCCGGGCGACCGTCTACAACACGCTCGGTGAGCTGGTCTCCCTCGGCGAGATCATCGAGGTCTCCACCGACGGCCGGGCCAAGCGCTACGACCCGAACGCGCACCACCCGCACCAGCACCTGGTCTGCTCCCGATGCGGCACCATCCGGGACGTCCACCCGGACGGCGACCCGCTGGCCGACCTGCCGGCGGGGGAGCGCTTCGGATTCACGGTCTCGGCGGCCGACGTCACCTACCGCGGCCTCTGCCCGTCCTGCGCGTGAGAGGGGCAGGCGCCCGCCTGCGTGCCCGGAGCGCTTGCCCGTGCTAGCGCCTCGGCGCTAGCGTGGTCGTGTGGCCAAGACCCAGCTGAACGTCCGCGTGGACGAGACGACCGCCGACACCGCGCGTCGGCGGGCGCAGCAGCGCGGTGTGAGCGTCAACCGGTACATCGAGGAACTCGTCCAGCAGGACGCCGGGGAATCGGGGCGCGCCTTCGTCGAGGCGGCGGCCGACTTCATGAAGCAGTACGAGTCCGTGTTCGCCGAGGAGTTCGGGACGGAGCGCGACCGCACCGCATGAGCCTCACGGTCGACCTCTCCTGGCTGCTCATGGTGGCCGAACACCAGACGCCCGGCGACCCCCAGGTCACCGACTGGGGCGCGCTCGTCGCCGCGGTCGGCCGGCACGACGCCGAGATCTTCGGCGTGCCCGTGTACGGCGACCCGCACGCCCGCGCCGCGGCCCTCCTCCAACTGCTGCTGCACGTCCCGGCCCTGGAGCACTCCAACGCCATGTTCGCCTCGGCCGTCGCCTACGGCTACCTCGTCGCCAGCGGACTGAAGGTCGTCACCTCGCCGGAGCAGGTGAGGGATCTGGCCCGGCTGGTGAAGAAGGGCGAGGCGGACGTCCGGGTCATCGCCGACGAGCTGCGCCAGTGGAGCCGCTGAGCGAACCAGGCGCCGTGCACGCGCCGTCGAGCCTCAGCTCTTCCGTGCCGTGCCCAGCACGCAGTACGAGCTGGGGAGCCGGGGCCCGCCCTCCGGGACGACGAAACGGCGGTACGTGACCTCCTCGAAGCCCGCCGCCTCGATCGCCGCCAGCGGATCACGGCCCGTGTGGCAGCCGCCGAACAGCCGCGGCCACACCGTGCGGTCCAGGACCCGCTGGGTCCGGGCCATCCCCGGCGACGGGGCGACTCCGTGCTCGAAGAACCGCAGTTCGCCGCCCGGCCGCAGCACCCGCCGTACCTCCGCGAGCGCGCGCGGCACGTCCCGTACCGTGCACAGCACCAGCGAGGCGACCGCAGCGTCGAAGGCCTCGCTCTTCACCGGCAGCGCCTCCGCCGCGCCCGGCACGACGTCCACCGGCACGTCGGCGCGCAGGGCGGCCTCGGCGGCCAACTGGCGCAGATGGCGCTCCGGTTCGATGGCCACGACCTCGGAGACCGCCCCGGGGTAGTGGGCGAAGTTCAGCCCGTTCCCGGCGCCGATCTCGATGACCCGGCCGGAAAGACCGGTCAGCAGCTCCGTACGCAGGGCGCCGATGCCGCCCTTGGTGTCGGCGGAGACGCTGAACCGGGCGTAGAACCGGGCGAAGAGGGGGTGGTGGACGGCGTCCCGGGGGACCGGGGCGGTACGTGATGACATCAGGGCCTCCTCCGACGCGCGGACGGGGTGATTCTGCCCCGTTCCGACCCGTTCAGCCCGACACGAAGCAGAACTCGTTGCCCTCGGGGTCGTGCATCACCTGGAAGTCCCCCTCCGCGTCGGTGACGAGCCCGCCGGACCGGGTGGCCCCGAGGACGATCGCCTCGTCGGCCGCCGCGCTCACGTCGGGCGCGTGCAGATCCAGATGGAGGCGGTTCTTCACGGCCTTGCCCTCGGGCACCTGCTGGAAGGCGATCCGGACGAAACCGGGCGGCTCGACGTACGACCAGTCGGGGCCGCGGTCGACCGGGGTGCCGCCGAGGAGTTCGGCCCAGAACCGCACCAGACGGGCCGGGTCACCGCAGTCGAAGACGATCTCCGCAACCTGTGCGCGCATGACACCAGCCTACGGAGATCAGAGCGTCGCGGCGTCCCAGACGCCGCCGAGCGCCGGAGCCAGCCACTGATGCGCCCGCGCCCGGAACGCGGCCGGGTCGAGGCCGCCCGCACCCTCCGGTACGGCCCCGAGGAGCGGCGCCCCGGCCGCCTCCGGCAGGTCGGCCAGGTTGCAGCGCGAGGCCAGGTCCGGTGCGGCCGGCCAACTGCCGACGACGACACCGAGCTGCTCGATGCCGCGCGCCGCGAGGGCCTCGGCGGTCAGAGCGGTCGCGTTGAGCGTGCCGAGACCGGCGGGCGTCACCACCAGGACCGGCGCCCCGAGGAGCCGGGCCGCGTCGGCGAGCGTGCCGCCCTCGTGGTCGAAGCGGACCAGCAGCCCGCCCGCGCCCTCCACGAGGACCAGGTCGTGCTCGGTGGCCAGCTTCTCGGCCGCCTCGGCGACCTCGCGGGGGCCGACCGGGGTCATCCCGGCCCGCCGGGCGGCCGTGGCGGGCGCCAACGGCTCGGGGAATCGGCCCAGTTCGGCCGAGGCGGCGGCGCCGGAGAGCCGTACGACCTCGTCCGCGTCCCCGCGCTCGCCCGCCGCGAGCCCGGTCTGCGCGGGCTTGAGCACGGCGACGGACCGCCCCTGGCCGGTGGCCACGGCGGCCAGGGCGGCGGTGACGATCGTCTTCCCGATCTCCGTACCCGTACCGCTGACGACGATGACGCTCATGGTGTGTGCGAGTCCTCTCTGACGTGGCCCCTGGACGGTTGCCCCGCCGGTCACTCCGGGCGGGCGTGACGGGCTCAGCCCGCCGCCGCTGCCGCCCGGACCGCCGCGCCGATCCGGGCGACGTCCTCGTCGCCCGTCACGAACGGCGGCATCGTGTAGATCAGGTCGCGGAACGGCCGCAGCCAGACGCCCGCGCGGACCGCCGCCTCCGTGGCCGCGGCCATGTCGATCTCGTGGTCGAGCTGGACGACCCCGATCGCCCCGAGGACCCGTACGTCACGGACCCCCGGCACCGCCGTCGCCCCCGCGAGACCCTCGCGCAGACCCGCCTCGATCCGCTTGACCTCCACCTGCCAGTCCTGCGACAGCAGCAGGTCGATCGAGGCGCACGCCACGGCGCAGGCCAGCGGATTGCCCATGAACGTCGGCCCGTGGGCGAGCACCGGGACCTCGCCCTGCGAGATGCCGTCCGCCACCCGCGGGGTGCACAAGGTGGCCGCCATCGACAGGTATCCGCCGGTCAGCGCCTTGCCCACGCACATCACATCGGGGGAGACCCCCGCGTGGTCCGCCGCGAACAGCGCGCCCGTACGGCCGAAGCCGGTCGCGATCTCGTCGAACACGAGCAGGACGTCGTGCGCGTCGCACGCCTCCCGCAGCACCCGCAGATACGCGGGCGAGTGGAAGCGCATGCCGCCCGCGCCCTGCACCACCGGCTCCACGATCACCGCGGCCAGCTCCTCCGCGTGCCGGCCGATCATGTCCCGCAGATGCTCCGCGTACGACTCCTCGTACCCGGCGGGCGGCGGCTCGGCGAAGAAGTGCTTCGGCAGCGCCCCCGACCACAGGTCGTGCATGCCGCCCTTCGGGTCGCACACCGCCATCGGCTGCCAGGTGTCCCCGTGATAGCCGCCGCGCCAGGTCAGCAGCCGCCGCTTCTCCGGCCGGCCCACCGAGCGCCAGTGCTGCAGACACATCTTGATGGCGACCTCGACGGCGACCGACCCCGAGTCGCTGAGGAAGACGTGCTGGAGCGGCTCGGGCGTGATCTCCACGAGCCGGGCGGCGAGCCGGACGGCCGGCTCGTGGGTGAGCCCACCGAACATGACGTGGCTCATCCGGTCCAGCTGACCGCGTGCCGCCTCGTTGAGCACCGGGTGGTTGTAGCCGTGGATCGCGGACCACCACGACGACATGCCGTCGATCAGTTCGCTCTGCCCGTGCGCCGGTTCGGCGAGCCGGAGCCGTACCCCGGACGCGGACGCGACGACCAAGGGCTCGGCGCGGCCCGGCATGGGGCCGTAAGGATGCCAGACGTGGGCCCGGTCCAGGGCGAGCAGCTCGTCGTTACGCATTCGGCGCGAGGTCCGTTCCCGCGCCGCGACGGCGCACGGCCACGAGGTCGGTCCGCGGGTTCGACACCTCGGCCGGGGTGTCCACGGGCTCCGCCGCGTGACCGCCGCACGGCCCGCAGCCGCCGCCCGCCTCCGCGTGCGAGCCGCAGCCCGCGCCGGCCTCCGCGTGCGAGCCGCAGCTCGCCGACGCCGCCGAGCCGCCGCCGCCGGTCGCGCCCGCCGCCGCGAGGGCGTCCGCGCGGTGCGCGGGGAGCGTGGTCGTGCCCGCGCCCTCCACCTCGAAGCCGGCGTCCGCGATCATGTCCAGGTCCGTCTTGCCGGCCTGGCCCTCGCTCGTCAGGTAGTCACCGAGGAAGATCGAGTTCGCGATGTGCAGCGCGAGCGGCTGCATCGTGCGCAGGTGCACCTCGCGCCCGCCCGCGATCCGGACCTCGACGTCCGGGCAGACGAACCGGACCATCGCCAGGATCCGCAGGCAGCGCTGCGGGGTGAGGTTCCACTCCTTCGCCAGCGGAGTGCCCTCGAACGGGATGAGGAAGTTCACCGGCACCGAGTCCGAGTCCAGCTCCCGCAGTGCGTAGACGACGTCGACCAGGTCCTCGTCGCTCTCGCCCATGCCCGCGATCAGCCCCGAGCAGGCCGACAGACCGGCGGCGTGCGCCTTCTGCACGGTGTCCACCCGGTCCGCGTAGGTGTGGGTGGTGGTGATCTCCCCGTACGTCCCCTCGGACGTGTTCAGGTTGTGGTTGTAGGCGTCGGCGCCCGCCTCGCGCAGCCGCTCCGCCTGGCCGTCCGAGAGCAGCCCCAGGCAGGCGCAGACCTCGATGCCCTCGTTCTGCTCCTTGATGGCCTCGATCGTCCTGCCGACCCGCTCGACGTCCCGGTCCGTCGGCCCCCGGCCGCTCGCCACCAGGCAGACCCGCTTCGCGCCGCCCGCGACACCGGCGGCGGCGGCCTGCGAGGCCTCGTCCGGCTTCAGCCAGCTGTACTTGAGGATCCCGGTCGTCGCGCCGAGCCGCTGCGAACAGTACGAGCAGTCCTCGGGGCACAGCCCCGACTTCAGATTGACGAGATAGTTCAGCTTCACGCGCCGCCCGAACCACTGACGGCGCACCTTGCCCGCCGCGGCCACCACATCGAGCAGTTCGTCGTCGGAGGTCGCCAGCACGGCGAGCGCTTCTTCACGGCTCGGCAGCTCGCGCCGCAGCCCCTTGTCCACCAGCGTGTTCAGCAGGTCCATAAGGGCTGATCCTTGCCTACGGCACACCCCGTGGCCAAGGAGGATCTGAACAAACGCGCCCTTTTGACGTGTGTGGATGACCACACCCTGTCCCCGGGCGTGGACGGTTAGGGTCTGTGCGCTGCCTACAAAAGGATCTGCCCCATGTACCGGGACGAGGACACCCGCCGGACCCCGTTCGACTGGACCGACGCCGAGGCGCGCCGCCGCGCGGAGGCGGGGCTCGTCCGGACCCTGAGGCCCCGGCCCGCCGAGTCGGAGCTGCTCGACCTGGCGAGCAACGACTACCTCGGCCTGACCCGCCGCCCCGAGGTCACGGAGGCCGCGGCCGAGGCGGCCCGCCGCTGGGGCGCGGGATCCACCGGCTCGCGACTGGTCACCGGTACCACCCGGCTGCACGCCCGGCTCGAACGCGAACTCGCCGAGTTCTGCGGTTTCGAGGCGGCCCTCGTCTTCTCCTCCGGCTACACCGCCAACCTCGCCGCTCTCACGGCGCTGAGCGGCCGCGACGCGCTGATCGTCTCCGACGCCGGCAACCACGCCTCGATCGTGGACGGCTGCCGGCTCTCGCGCGCCGAGACGGCCGTGGTCCCGCACGCCGACCCCGAGGCGGTTCGCAAGACCCTCCAGACCCACCCGGACCGCCGGGCGCTCGTGGTCTCCGACTCCGTCTTCTCGGTGGACGGCGACCGGGCCCCGCTGCCCGCACTGGCCGAGGCGTGCCGGGCGCACGGCGCCGGGCTTGTCGTGGACGACGCCCACGGCCTGGGCGTGCTCGGCGACGGAGGCCGGGGCGCCCTGCACGCCGCCGGACTCGCGGGCGACCCGGACGTGGTGGCCACCCTCACCCTCTCCAAGTCGCTGGGCAGCCAGGGTGGAGCCGTCCTCGGTCCGGCCCGGGTCGTCGAGCACCTGGTCAACGCGGCCCGTACGTTCATCTTCGACACCGGGCTCGCCCCGGCCGCCGTCGGCGCCGCCCTGGCGAGCCTGCGGTTGATCCAGGGCGACCCCGGCCTCGCCGAGCGCGCCAGGGCCGTCGCCACGACGCTGCACCGGAGGCTGGACGAGGCCGGGCTGACCGCCGTACGTCCCGACGCCGCCGTCGTCTCCGTCCGCGCGCCGTCGCCGGAGGCGGCGCTGCGGTGGGCCGCCGACTGCCGGGAGCAGGGGATCGCCGTCGGCTGTTTCCGGCCGCCGTCCGTCCCCGACGGCATCTCGCGGCTGCGGCTCACGGCCCGCGCGGACCTGACGGACGCGCAGATCGAACAGGCCGTCACCACCATCGTGCGGACGGCGCCGCCCGCCGAGCACTGAGCGCGTCCCAAATACGGTCTCTCGTAGCAGAGTTCACCGCTTCGAGCGACAAATATGCACATATCTTGGTGGATCGCCGCCCAGGGCGGCACGATCGGTGGCAGTCTGACGCGAAGTGCAATCCGGGCCGGGCCCGGTGGGAAAGGGACAGCGTTGCCATGGCAGACCACCAGGAAGCAACCGTCACTCTGCCGAGCGATCCCGCCTCGGTGTCCGCCGCCCGAAGATATGTCGCCGACGTCCTCGGCGGGTGGGGGCTCGCAGGCGGCAGCGACACCGCCGACACGGTCCGGCTGATCGTCTCGGAGCTGGCCACCAACGCCGTCCAGCACACCTTCGGACAGTCGCCCACCTTCACCGTCGACATCCGCCTGGAGCGCGAGGAGCAGCTCCACATCGGCGTGACCGACAGCCATCCCCGCTGGCCGAAGCGGCTCCCGGCGGCCGTGCAGCAGGACAACGGACGCGGGATGGTCATCATCCGGATCCTGACGGCCGAGGCCGGCGGCCGGCTCTCGGTCACCCCGACCGACGAGGGCGGCAAGACGGTCTGGATCAACCTGCCGTGGACCGCCCCCGCCGCCGCGGAGGGGTACGGCGGCGCCACCGTACCCCCGCTCGCGTCGGACCGGACGGGGCGTCAGCGCACCCGGCCGTAATACACCTTGGACGACCAGATCTTGTCGAGCTTCACCCAGGAGCCCTTCTTGGGCGAGTGCCAGATCTTGCCGCCACCGGCGTAGATCCCCACGTGGTACACCCTTCCACCCGAGTGGAAGAAGACCAGGTCCCCCTTCTGCCTGCTGGACGCGGAGATGTGCCGGGTCTTGTTGTACTGCTGCTGCGCGGTACGAGGCAGCGACTTGCCCGCCTTCTTGTACGAGTAGAGCGTGAGCCCCGAGCAGTCGAACCGGGTCGGTCCGGACGCTCCGTACTTGTAGGGCGATCCCTTCTTCGAAGCCGCGATGTTCAGCGCCTTGCCGGCGTACGACGTCGCGGCCTGGGCCTCCGGTGCGGCACCTGGTGCCAGCATCGTGCCGCCGAGGGCGGCGAGGGTGAGAGCCGAGACGGCTCCGGCCCGGGACAGCACGGACGGGACATGAATCTGCGCAGTCATGCGCAACCCTTCGTCAGCCGCCTGTGAAGGATGACCTGTCGGGTTCGGACTGGCGAAGTTGCCCGGCCGCGGTCGCGGCTTCACCCCGAGGAACGGCCACACTGGCCGGCCGTCCCGTACTGCTCGGGTCCTCCACTCCTGCCGATCCACTCCTGTCGACCAGACATCCGGGACAGCGGCAGGACTCGGCGTCCGCCCGGACCGCCCCGCCGCGGTGGCGGGGGCTTGTCGTCGTGAGGGATCTTGACCCAGACCCAGGGTGAAATCCGAGCCGAAACGGCGTTATGTGAGGCTCCTCACGACTGATCCATTCGGGTGGACAGGCATGTTTCGTGATCGTCGCAGGTTTGGCCGACGAGTCCCGGACCAGGGGTGGAACGCCTGATTCCGCCAGATGTGTACACCTGTTGCGCAACTCACCCCGCGCATATGTCGATTCGTCGACTACGCCGAACGGGGGAGCGATTCTGCGCCTGTGCTGGTCCGAGTGGACCTCGACACGACACGACGGAATGTCAACTTGTCGGTGTCCCCGGGACAGTGACGCGATCGGATCTACGCTCGCCGTCCAACACCCGCAGCGCGCGGGCCAATGTCTCCGCGTGCACCTCGCTCTCCCCGCGCGCATGCATCGCCGTCAGTGCGTCGCGCAGCGCGTTCGCCCGCCCCACCAGGGCCTGAGCCGCGCGCAGCGCCCCATACGTATGCGATGCCCTGGATGGATTGATGCGACCCAGCAGGTCGACCACTTCGAGATAGGCGTCGATGAACTCGCCCTCGGCGCGCGTCAGGGCGGGCAGGGGCGGCAGCTCGGGAACCATCGGACGCTCACCTTCCCCCGGCGCCGCCCGACGCCCCACGGTTCTGAATCACGTGGTCCACCAGGCCGTACGCGGTGGCGGCCGGCGCGTCGAGGACGGTGATCCGGTCGATGTCGGCGTCGATCCGCTCGCGGGGCTGCCCGGTGTGCGTGACCAGCATCCCGGCCAGCATCGCGCGCAGCCGAATCAATTCCCGTGCCTGGATGTCGAGATCGCTCGGCTGCCCCTGCAACGGCTCGTCCGTCGCGGGCTGCTGGAGCACGACCCGGGCGCCGGGCAGCGCGAGCCGCTTGCCGGGCGCGCCGGCCGCGAGCAGCACGGCGGCGGTCGAGACGGCCTGCCCGAGGCACGTGGTCTCCACGTCGCAGGTGACGACCTGCATCGTGTCGTAGATCGCGGACATGGCGCTGATCGAGCCGCCGGGGGAGTTGATGTAGAGCGCGATGTCCCGGTCCGGATCGGCGTACTCCAGGTGCAGGAGCTGCGCGATGACGTCGTTGGCCGAGGTCTCGTCGATGGGGGTGCCGAGGAAGACGATCCGTTCCTCGAGCAGCTTGGAGTACGGGTCGAGGGTCCGGCTCCCGAAGCTGGTGCGCTCCGTGAACTCCGGCAGGACGTAGCGAGCGTGCATGACGGCGCCTCCTTGTAAAAAATGTACAGGACGTACAGGCCGTAAGATGAGGAGCATGGCCTACGAGATTCCGGTGACGCAAGCACGTGCAGAGCTCGCCGACCTGATCAACCGCGTGGTGTACGGCAACGAGCGGGTCGTCGTGACCCGGCACGGAAAGCCGCTCGTGGCGTTGGTGTCGGCCGCTGACCTGGCGAAACTCGAAGCGGATCACGAGGCCGCCGAGGAGCTGACGAGCAGCGCGGTCTCCGAGGTCCACCCGTTCCCGTCCGCTCCCGGTGAACAGGGCCGCTTCGGCATCGCGGCCCGCCACCGCGCCCCCGGCACCCCCGGGGCGTGAGAGAGCCGCGTGGCCCGCGGTCTCCCGACCACCGCGCCGTATACGACACGTCACCGCCGACCGGGTGGAGGTCGAGGTACTGCGGGGCGGTTTGCGCGGGCCGATGTCATGCGGTCGCAAAGTGAGAGTTAACGCGTAGGAAAAACTTCCGCTCTAACGTGCAATGTCTGGCCGGGCGGCCCATCACCGCAGCTCAACAGAGTGTTGACGGTCGGTAGGGTCCGCTGCTGTCCGGGCGTGTGCCCGGTGGACGAGTGTGAGGTGGAAGCGTGCAACTGTCGCCGCACGAGCAGGAACGCCTGCTCATCCATGTGGCCGCCGACGTGGCCCAGAAGCGCAGGGCGCGCGGTGTGAAGCTCAACCACCCCGAGGCCGTCGCCCTGATCACCACCCACATCCTGGAGGGCGCCCGCGACGGCCGCACCGTCGCGGAGCTCATGGCCTCCGGCCGCAAGGTCCTCACCCGCGACGAGGTCATGGCGGGGATCCCGGAGATGATCCACGACGTCCAGGTCGAGGCCACCTTCCCGGACGGCACCAAGCTCGTCACCGTCCATGACCCGATCGTGTGACGGGGGAGCGCCGCCGATGATTCCCGGAGAGATCCTTCTGGGTGAAGATCCTGTCGTCCTCAACGAGGGCCGGCCCGTCACCCGCCTCACCGTCCTCAACGCCGCCGACCGGCCCGTCCAGGTCGGCTCCCACTACCACTTCGCCGAGGCCAACCCCGGTCTCACCTTCGACCGCGCCGCCGCGCGCGGTCACCGCCTCCACATCGCGGCCGGTACGGCCGTGCGCTTCGAGCCCGGCATCCCGGTCGAGGTCGAACTCGTCCCCCTGGCGGGCCGCCGGATCGTCCCCGGCCTGCGCGGCGAGACGGCGGGCCCCCTCGACGCGACCGGAGGCGACCGTGCCTGAGCTGCATCGCGCCGTCTACGCCGACCTGTTCGGCCCCACCACCGGCGACCGCGTCCGGCTCGCCGACACCGACCTCGTCGTCGAGATCGAGGAGGACCGCTCCGGCGGCCCCGGCCGCGCGGGCGACGAAGCCGTCTTCGGCGGCGGCAAGGTCATCCGCGAGTCGATGGGCCAGGCCCGCACGACCCGGGCCGAAGGCGCGCCCGACACCGTGATCACCGGCGCCGTGATCATCGACCACTGGGGCGTGATCAAGGCCGACATCGGCATCCGTGACGGCCGGATCACCGGCATCGGCAAGGCCGGCAACCCCGACACCATGGACGGTGTCCACCCGGATCTGGTCATCGGACCGGAGACCGAGGTGATCGTGGGCAACGGCCGGATCGTCACCGCGGGCGGCATCGACACCCACATCCACTTCATCGCGCCGACCATCATCGACGAGGCCCTCGCCTCCGGCATCACCACCCTCGTCGGCGGCGGCACCGGCCCCGCCGAGGGCACCAAGGCGACCACCGTCACCCCCGGCCCCTGGCACCTCGCCGGGATGTTCGCGGCGCTCGAGAACTCCCCGGTCAACATCGGCCTGCTCGGCAAGGGCAACACGATGTCCCGCGACGCCATGTACTCCCAACTGCGAGGCGGCGCACTCGGGTTCAAGATCCACGAGGACTGGGGCGCGACCCCTGCCGTCATCGACGCGTGCCTGACCGTCTGCGACGAGACCGGCGCCCAACTCGCCATCCACACCGACACCTTGAACGAGGCGGGCTTCGTCGGCGACACCCTCGCCGCCATCGCGGGACGTACCATCCACGCGTACCACACCGAGGGCGCGGGCGGCGGGCACGCGCCGGACATCATCACCGTGGTGTCCGAGCCGTACGTCCTGCCCAGCTCCACCAACCCGACCCGGCCGCACACCATCAACACCATCGAGGAACACCTCGACATGCTGATGGTCTGCCACCACCTCAACCCGGCGGTCCCGGAGGACCTCGCCTTCGCCGAGTCCCGGATCCGGCCCTCCACCATCGCCGCCGAGGACGTCCTGCACGACCTCGGCGCCATCTCGATCATCTCCTCCGACTCCCAGGCCATGGGCCGCATCGGCGAAGTGATCATGCGCACCTGGCAGACCGCGCACGTGATGAAGAAGCGCCGAGGAGCGCTGCCAGGGGACGGCCGCGCCGACAACCACCGGGCGCGTCGCTATGTCGCCAAGTACACGATCAACCCGGCGGTGGCCCAGGGTCTCGACCACGAGATCGGTTCGGTCGAGACGGGCAAGCTCGCCGACCTGGTCCTGTGGGAGCCCGCGTTCTTCGGGGTGAAGCCGCTGGTCGTGCTGAAGGGCGGCCAGATCGCCTACGCGCAGATGGGCGACGCCAACGCCTCCATCCCCACACCGCAGCCGATCCTGCCGCGCCCGATGTTCGGGGCGCTCGGCAAGGCGCCGGCGACCAACTCCCTCAACTTCGTCACCCAGACGGCGATCGAGGACGACCTGCCCGAACGGCTGGGTCTCGACCGCCGGTTCGTCGCCATCAAGAACACCCGGCGGGTCACCAAGGCGGACATGCGGGAGAACGACGCCCTGCCCCGGGTCGAGGTCGACGCCGACACCTTCACGGTCACGATCGACGGCGACCCCGTCGACCCGGCCCCCGCCGAGGAACTACCCCTCGCCCAGCGTTACTTCCTCTTCTGACATGGGTGTGTACGCAGCAGCCCTGCTCGTTCTCGCCGACGGGCGCTTCCCCGCCGGCGGGCACGCCCACTCCGGAGGGGCCGAGGCCGCCGTCAAGGCCGGCCGGATCACGGACGCGGCGAGCCTCGCCGCGTTCTGCCGGGGCCGCCTGCACACCACCGGGCTCACCTCGGCGGGCCTCGCGGCGGCGGCCGCCCACGGCCACGACCCGTACGCACTCGACGCGGCCGCCGACGCCCGCACCCCCTCGCCCGCCCTGCGCGCGGCGGCGCGCAAACTCGGCCGGCAGATGATGCGCGCAGCGCGCGCGACCTGGCCCTGCCCCGAACTCGACGCGCTCGCCGCCGCGTTCCCGCGCGGGACGCACCAGCCGGTCGTCCTCGGCGTCACCGCCCGGGCGGCGGGGCTCGGCCCCGAGGACGCGGCGCACTGCGTCGCGTACGAGACGGTGAGCGGCCCGGCGACGGCGGCGGTACGGCTCCTCAGCCTGGACCCCTTCCAGGCGACGGCGGTCCTCGCCCGCCTGGCGCCGGAGATGGACGCGGTCGCCGAACGGGCGGCGGGCGCTGCGCGGCTGGGCCTCGACGCCCTCCCCGCCGCATCGGCCCCGTTGCTCGACATCACCGCCGAGCACCACGCGACCTGGCCGGTCCGGCTGTTCGCGTCGTGAACCACGGGCCCTTGTGCGGGCCGCACCCATATCCACAACCGTTGGACGACAAGGAGCCCCCCCATGCACCTCGACCACTCCCACGACCACGCCGGCGCCGTCTCCGCCGACGCGCACCGTCCCGACGGAACCCGACGCGCCCTGCGGATCGGCCTCGGGGGGCCCGTCGGGTCCGGCAAGACCGCGACCGTCGCCGCGCTCTGCCGGGAGCTGCGTGACCAGCTCTCGATCGCCGTCGTCACCAACGACATCTACACCCGGGAGGACGCCGAGTTCCTGCTCCGCAACGCCGTCCTGCCGCCCGAGCGCATCCAGGCCGTGGAGACCGGTGCCTGCCCGCACACCGCGATCCGCGACGACATCTCCGCCAACCTCGAGGCCGTGGAGGAGCTGGAGGACACGGTCGGCCCGCTCGACCTCATCCTCGTCGAGTCCGGCGGCGACAACCTGACCGCCACCTTCTCCAAGGGGCTGGTCGACGCCCAGATCTTCGTCATCGACGTGGCCGGCGGCGACGACATCCCGCGCAAGGGCGGCCCGGGCGTGACCACCGCCGATCTGCTCGTCGTCAACAAGACCGACCTCGCCCCGTACGTCGGCTCCGACCTGGAGCGGATGGCCCGCGACGCCAAGGAGCAGCGCGGCGACCTGCCCGTCGCCTTCACCTCGCTCACCGGCGAGCAGGGCGTGGCCCCCGTCGCCGACTGGGTCCGCGAGCGGCTCGCCGCCTGGTCCGCATGAGCCTGGCCCCCGCAACCGGGATCGTCGCCACCGCCCGGATCGTCGCCGCCGCCGACGGCGGGCTGCCGGTCCTCCTCAGCGACGGCCCCCTCGCCCTGCGCCGGACCCGCGCCGCCACCGGCCCGTACACGAGGGTCACCGTCGTCGGCGCGATGAGCGCGCCGCTCGGCGGCGACCAGCTCGCGATCGAGTCGGAGGTACGGGACGGGGCGCGGCTCCTGGTCGACTCGGCCGCCGCCACCGTCGCCCTGCCGGGCCGCGGCGCCGAACCCGCCACGTACGACGTGCGGTTGACGGTCGGCGACGACGCGGTGCTGCGCTGGCTGCCCGAACAGCTCGTCTGCGCCCACGGGTCCGCCCTCCGTATGCGCACCACCGTCGAACTCGCGCCCACCGCACGGCTCGTGCTCCGGGAGGAGCAGATCCTCGGCCGCCACGGCGAGGAGACCGGCACGCTCCTCTCCCGCCTGACCGTCCACCGCGCCGGTCGCCCCCTGCTCGACCAGGAGGTGGGGTACGGGCCCGGCGCCCTCGGCGGCTGGGACGGCGGAGCGGTCCTCGGCGGCCATCGCGCCACCGGCCAACTGCTCGTCGTGGACCCCGCGTTCGAGGAGAAGCCGGTGGAGGCACGGGTCCTCGCCGAGAACGCCGTCCTCGCCCCGCTCGCCGGGCCCGCCGCCCTGGTCACCGCCGTCGCCCCCGACGCGCTCCAGCTGCGCCGTGTCCTGGACGAGGCGCTCGGCCTCCTCGCGCCCGCGTGAGTTCACCGCTCAGCGGTACATCCGTATCCGGTTATTGGTTCGGCAAAGAAACGTCAGTGCGACTTACCGCGTGTGCCCCACGGACGAAAGGATCCCCCGGACAGACCGACACCTACAGGGGGAGGCATCACGTGAGACGCACGGCAGCGCTCGGCTCGGCGGGCACTCTGATAGCCGGCACGCTCATCGCGGGCGCGCTGGCCGCCCCGGCCGCCAACGCCGACCAGCGCCACCGGCCCGACGCGGAGGCGCGTGGCACGGCGGTCGCCGCCCAGCGCGCCGCCGACCAGGGCATCGACTGGCAGGACTGCCCGGCCGACTGGGGGCTCGAGAAGCCCATCCAGTGCGGCTGGGTCACCGTCCCGGTCGACTACGCCCGGCCGAACGGCAAGCAGATCAAGATCGCCGTCGACCGCATCGGCTCCACCGGCACCCCCGCCGAGCGTCAGGGCGCCCTGCTCTACAACCCCGGTGGCCCCGGCGGTTCCGGCCTGCGCTTCCCGCGCCGGGTCACCACGAAGAGCACGATCTGGGCGGGCGCCGCCAAGGCGTACGACTTCGTCGGCTTCGACCCGCGCGGCGTCGGCCACTCGGCCCCCATCTCCTGCGTCGACCCGGCCGAGTTCGTCAAGGGCCCCAAGCTCGACCCCGTCCCCGACAGCGAGGCCGACAAGCGCGCGCAGCGCAAGCTCGCCGCCGAGTACGCCGAGGGGTGCGCAGAGAAGAACGGCGACATCCTGCCGTACATCAACACCCGCAACACCGCCCGCGACCTCGACGTCATCCGGGCCGCGCTCGGCGAGAAGAAGCTCAACTTCGTCGGCGTCTCCTACGGCACCTACCTCGGCGCCGTCTACGGCACCCTCTTCCCGACGCACGTGGGCCGCATGGTGCTCGACAGCGTCGTCAACCCGTCGAAGCAGAAGATCTGGTACGAGGCCAACCTCGACCAGGACATCGCCTTCGAGGGCCGGCTCAAGGACTGGATGACCTGGGTCGCCCAGCACGACGCGACCTACCACCTCGGCGACACCTACGCCGAGGTCCGCGGCCAGTGGAACACGCTGCGCGCCGCCGCGAAGAAGAACCCCCTCGGCGGCAAGGTCGGCCCGGCCGAGCTCGTCGGCTTCTTCCAGAACGCGCCCTACTACGACTCCATGTGGGCCCCGGTCGCCAAGGCCTGGAGCGCGTACGCCGCCGGTGACCCGCAGCCGCTGATCGACTCGGCCGCCTCCGACCCCACCGACACGGCCGGCAACGCCGCCTCGGAGAACGGCAACGCCGTCTACACCGCGGTCGAGTGCGCGGACGCCCCGTGGCCGACCAGCTGGCGCAAGTGGGACCGGGACAACAGCCGGCTCCACGAGCGGTACCCGTTCATGACCTGGTCCAACGCCTGGATGAATCTGCCCTGCGCCACCTGGTCGACCCCGCGCCAGCAGCCGACCGAGGTCCGCACCGGCAAGGGCCTGCCGCCCGTGCTCATCACCCAGGCCGAGCGCGACGCCGCCACGCCGTACGCCGGAGCCGTCGAACTGCACAAGCGCTTCAAGGGCTCGCGCCTGATCACCGAGCGGGACGCCGGCTCGCACGGCATCACCAACCTCGCCAACCCGTGCCTGAACACCCGGGTGGAGGCCTACCTCCTCACCGGCGCGCTCGACAGCAGTGACGTGACGTGCGCACCGCACGCCACACCCAAGCCGTGACCACGGCATGACGGGGGAGGGGCAGGCCGACCGTGACGGACGGCCCGCCTCCACCGTGTGTCAACGCCCGGCGAGCCAGGCGTCCTCGGCCGCGTAGTCGAAGAAGTCCACCCCGTACTTCACCAGGCCGGGGAACGCCTCCCGCCACTCCTCCTCGGCCACCCGCCGCGCCAGATAGGCGACCGTCTCCGGCAGGGACTCGGCGTACGACACCACCGGCCGGTACCCGAGCTCACGCTCCGCCGCGCCCATGTCGAAGACGACCGGGTGGGGCGCGGTCCAGGGGGAGAGCCCCACCGTGCCCTCCGGCGGCCCCTCCATGAGCACCGTCTCGCTCTCCACGCCCATCACTGCGTCGATCGCCGCACCGATCTCCGCGACCGTCGGCGCCTGAGGATCACCGCCGTTGAGCACCCTGCTCCCCGGCTTCGCTGCCGCCAGCCGGACCAGCTCCCCGAGGTTGTCCACGTGCACCGGGTGGAACCGCGACCTGCCCTCGTACGAGAGGATCCGCACCGGTCGGCCGTCCAGCGCCCGCTTGACGAACCACAGCTCGCGGGGGCCCGGGCAGTACGGCCCGTGGATCGCGCCCGCCCGGAGCACCGTTGTCGGCAGCGCCGCGCCCGCCGCGAGCAACTCCCGTTCCAGCGCCACCTTCCGCGTGCCGTACGAACCCTCGCCGGGCGCGACCGTCCGCCACGACTCCGGGATCGGCACCGGGTACTGAGGGAAGCCGTCCGGCTCGTCCTGCGTGTCGAAGTTGCGGCCCCGGTCGTCCTCGTAGACCGCCCCGCTGGAGATCACCACCGCCGACCCGATCCGGTCGGCAAGCGCCGTCAACTGCCGTGCGTGGCCCGCGTGATAGCCGACGATGTCGACCAGCACGTCACAGCCGTCGCCGACCGTGGCGGCGAGCGCGCCCTCCTCCTCACGGTCGACCGCGACCGACCGGACCTCCGCCGGCCACTCCTCGCTCCGGCCGCCGCGCCGCGAGGCCGCCGTCACCTCCCAGCCGTCCGCGACGAGCGCCCGCACGGCCGCCCGCCCCACCTGTCCTGTTGCTCCCAGCACGCATGCCTGTCCTCGTCCCATGGGCGCGACGATACGGCGGCCGTGATCACCGGCCCAGGTTCTTACGCCGTGCGCGGATCCGCCGTCAGCGTCCCCGGCGCGGGAACTTTCCCGGCCCTCCGGTGTTCCGCGCCTTCGCCTCCTGCTCGGCGGCCTTCACCTTGGCCGCGTAGTCGTCGACGTACTCCTGCCCGGAGAGCGCGAGGATCTCGTACATGATCTCGTCCGTCACCGCGCGGACCGCCGCCTTCTCGCCCTCCAGGCCGGCGAAGCGGGAGAAGTCGAGCGGCGGGCCGAACCGGACGGTGACCCGCTTGATCCGGGGCACGACCTTGCCAGGGGGCTGGATCTCGAAGGTCCCCACCATCGCGCACGGGATCACCGGCACCCCGGCCGTGACGGCCATGACCGCCACCCCGACCTTGCCCTTGTAGAGCCGGCCGTCGTGCGAGCGGGTTCCCTCGGGATAGATGCCGAGCAGCTCGCCCTTGGCGAGGACCCCCAGCCCCTCGCGGATCGCCGCCTGGCCGGCCTCCTTGCCGGAGCGGTCGACCGGGATCTGCCCGGCGCTGCGGAAGAACGCGGCGGTCAGCCGGCCCTTGATGCCCGGCCCTGTGAAGTACTCCTGCTTGGCGAGGAAGGTGATCCGCCGCTTGAGGACGACCGGCATCAGGAAGTGGTCGGAGAACGACAGATGGTTGCCGGCGATGATCGCCGCGCCCTCCGCCGGGATGTGTTCCAGCCCCTCGATGCGCGGCCGGAACACCAGCCGCAGCCACGGCCCCAGCAGGACGTACTTCAGGACGTAATAGAACATCCGACGGCCCCCGTCTCGGTAGAGCGACGCTTATTTGTAACCACTCAGGCGAGCCTGGTCCACACTGGAGACGGAGAGTAGGTCCTGATGGCTGCCGAACGCCGACGCACACCGCGGCACAGACGGCCCGGCGCAGCCGTCACCGTGCTGCTGTGCGCGGTGATGACCGCCGGGTTGTACGGCTGCGCCGACTCCGATGCCCCGGAACCGACGCCGACGCCCACTCCGACGCCGACCCCGACGCCCACGCCGACCACCTCGGCCCCCACAGGCCGCTCGCCCTTCACGGGACTGCCGGCCCGCCCCGCCCCGGTCCTCGCCGTCAAGATCGACAACGTGCCGCCGGCCCGCCCGCACACCGGCCTCGGCGCGGCCGAGCTCGTCTACGTCGAGCAGGTCGAGGGCGGCCAGACCCGGCTGCTCGCCGTCTACTCCGCCGATCTACCGCAACGGATCGGACCGGTGCGCAGCGCCCGAGAGTCCGACATCGAGCTGCTCCGCCAGTTCGGCCGTCCGGCCCTCGCCTACTCCGGCTCCCAGAGCGCCCTGAAACCGCTCCTCAAGGCCGCCCCACTGCTCCCCCTGCCACCCGAGGACGCCCCCCGCGCCTACCTCCGCGACCGGGGCAGGGCCGCTCCCCACAACCTCTACGTTCTGCCCGCCCGCGCCCTGGCGGCCGCACCGGACGCGGAGAACGCCAAGGACATCGGCTTCCGCTTCGGCCCGGCCCCCGGGGGCGGCCAGGCGGTCAACGAACGGACCGTCCGCTTCCCGGCCTCCCGCTACACCTTCACCTGGTCTCCGGCGGACAAGGGCTGGCGGGTCGCGATGGACGGCCGGCCCGCCCGTACCACCGACGACGGCCAGGTCACGGCCTCGACGGTCGTGGTGCAGCACGTGACCATACGGTCCTCCCGCTTCCACGACGTGCTCGGCAGCGTCTCCCCGTACACCGAGACCGTCGGCAGCGGCACAGCCGTCGTGCTGCGCGACGGCCGCGCCCACGAAGCCCGCTGGAAGCGCCCCACCGCCACCAGCGGCACGGCCTTCACCACCCCGGCCGGCGAGCCCCTGAACTTCGCCCCCGGCCGCACCTGGGTCGTCCTCGCCCCGCGCGGATAGCCGGACCCTCGGCGGGTACGCGCGGGGCACGACGAGGGAGGAGGCGCGCCATGGGCGCCGACATCTGGGGCTACTCCGAGACCTCGGGCCACGTGCCCGGAACCCGGCTCATCGGATTCTCGGTCGAGGCCACCGACGGGGCCATCGGGAAGGTCGACCAGCACACCGAGGAGGTCGGCCGGTCCTACCTCGTCGTGGACACCGGGCCGTGGATCTTCGGCCGACGCGTCCTGCTGCCCGCCGGCCTGGTCGCGCAGGTCGACGCCGAGAACGAGACGGTACGTCTCTCCTGCGCACGGGGAGACGTCAAGGACGCGCCGGAGTTCGAGAGCGGCCGGCACGAGGACGACACGAACGTCATCAAGCTGATCGAGCAGTACTACAGCAACCGGCACATGTGACCGCCGGCCCCGCGCTCAGGGTTGAGGGCCTCCCCGGCGAGGCGCACCGACCGGCGCGGAGCTGTCGGCGGCCGCCATGCCGATGGTGACCACACCGAGCACCACCCAGCCGAACCAGAGCCAGCCGCTGCTGCCGAGCGCCACCGTGTACGCCGTCGTCAGCACCAGGGCCGCGACGGTGATCACGCTCATCGCCTTCGTGGGACCGGACATCTGTCCGCCCTCCTCCTGACGGGGCCGTCACGCTCATCGTGACCCCTGAAGCGGGCGAATGCTACTCCCGTGCGAGGACGACTAGCGGCCGCGTGCCTGGAGCGAGGCCAGATAGGCGTTGTACGCCTCCAGCTCCTTGTCCCCGTCACGGTCGGCGGCCCGGTCCTTGCGGACGGCCTGCCGCTGCTCGGAGTGGTACCACTGGTAGACCAGCGCGATCAGCACGAGCACCGACGGGATCTCACTGAACGCCCAGGCGATGCCGCCCGCCGCGTTCTGGTCGGCAAGCGCGTCGATCCCGAGCGAGGCCGGCGGGTTCGCGTACGCCTTGACCATCGGCTCGCTCGCCATCATCAGCGCGATGCCGAAGAAGGCGTGGAACGGCATGCCCGCGAAGAGCTCCAGCATCCGCATCACATAGCCCGGGCGGTGCGGCCCCGGGTCGACGCCCATGATCGGCCAGAAGAAGACCAGACCGACGGCGAGGAAGTGCACCATCATCGCGATGTGTCCGATCTTCGACCCCATCAGGGTGTCGAAGATCGGCGTGAAGTAGAAGCCGTACAGGCTCGCGATGAAGAGCGGGATCGTGAACGCGGGGTGCGTGACGATCCGCATGTAGCGGCTGTGCAGCAGCATCAGGAGCAGTTCACGCGGCCCCTTGTCGCCCCGGGGCGCGACGGGCAGCGCCCGCAGCGCCAGCGTCACCGGCGCGCCCAGCAGGAGCAGGATCGGCGAGAGCATCGAGATGACCATGTGCTGCACCATGTGCACGCTGAACATGACCATGCCGTAGGCGTTCAGCTTGGTGCACATCATCAGCGCGATGCTCAGGACACCCAGCGTGAAGAAGACGATCCGGCTCAGCGGCCAGGCGTCCCCGCGCCGGCGCAGCCGCGCCACGCCCCAGCCGTACACCGCGAGGCCCACCAGGCAGCCGACGAGGAAGAACGGGTCCGCCGAGAACTCAAGGCCACGCCCCAGCGTGAACGGCGGCAGATCCATCGTCATGCCGTGCCCGCTGTGATCCATCTGTGTACTCCTGGAGCCCGTTTCGCGCTTGTTGTCCGCACCAGACTAGAACCGCCCCCGTTCGCGGATGCGACCGGGGGCGGTTCGTGCTGTCGGTACGGCAGGGTGTACGGGCTGTCAGAGGACGGTCTCGGCCTCTGCGTAGCGCTCGGCGGGGACCGTCTTCAGGGTCTCCACGGCCTGGGCCAGCGGAACCATCTCGATCTCCGTGCCGCGCAGCGCGGTCAGCATGCCGAACTCGCCCCGGTGCGCCGCCTCCACCGCGTGCCAGCCGAAGCGGGTGGCGAGGACCCGGTCGTACGCGGTCGGCGTGCCGCCGCGCTGGACGTGACCGAGTATCACCGGCCGCGCCTCCTTGCCGAGCCGCCGCTCCAGCTCGACCGAGAGCTGGTTGGCGACGCCGGTGAAGCGCTCGTGCCCGTACTGGTCCTTGGCGCCGACCTCGAAGTTCATCGAGCCCTCGCGCGGCTTGGCGCCCTCGGCGACGACCACGATCGCGAAGCGCTTGCCGGCCTCGAAGCGCGCGCCGACCACGGCGGTCAGCTCGTCGATGTCGAAGGGGCGCTCGGGCACGACGATGGCGTGCGCGCCGGCGGCCATGCCGGAGTGCAGCGCGATCCAGCCCGTGTGCCGGCCCATGACCTCGACGATGAGGACGCGCTGGTGGGACTCGGCGGTGGTCTTCAGCCGGTCCAGGGCCTCGGTCGCCACGCCGACGGCGGTGTCGAAGCCGAAGGTGACGTCGGTCGAGGCGATGTCGTTGTCGATGGTCTTCGGCACGCCGACGATCGGCAGCCCGGCCTGCGAGAGCAGGTTGGCGGCCTTCAGCGTGCCCTCGCCGCCGATCGGGATGATCGCGTCGAGGCCCAGGTCGGAGACGTGACCGCGGGCGCGCTCGACGCCGTCGACCAGGTGGGCGGGCTGGACCCGGGAGGAGCCGAGGATGGTGCCGCCACGGGCGAGGATGCCGGCGACCGCGTCAAGGTCGAGCTTGCGGTAGTCGCATTCCAGGAGGCCCTTCCAGCCGTCGTGGAAGCCGATGACCTCGTCCCCGTGGTCGACGACGGCGCGGTGCACGACGGAACGGATGACGGCGTTCAGACCGGGGCAGTCGCCTCCGGAGGTGAGCACACCAATGCGCATAGCCCAAATACCTTTGCAACGTGGGCCGACTCCCGGACCACGTCGTCCGGTTGGATCCCCGCCACCCTATCGGTGCCGGATGGCGGGGCCGAACCGGTTGTCCACGGATTGGACACCGTATTGACTTACGCATCCCCTGCGCGCAGGGGCGCTCAGACGTGCACCCGTCAGGCGGGCTGGGTCGCCGCCGCGATGCGCTCGGCGCGCAGCGCCTCGTACCACCGGTCGTCGGTCGGCGGCAGCGCGTTGACGTCCAGGGCCAGCTTCAGGAGCAGGTCCGCGATCTGCGGGTTGCGGGCCATGACCGGGCCGTGCATGTACGTACCGAAGACGGTGTCGTTGTACGCGCCCTCGGTGCCGTCGCCCGTGCCGTTGCCCTTGCCCAGGACGGTGCGGGCGAACGGGCGGGCGGTCGGGCCGAGATGGGTGATGCCCTGGTGGTTCTCGAACCCGGTGAGCTGGGGGAGACCGAGGCGCGGGTCGATGTCCGCGAGGACGTCGCCGACGCACCGCTGGCCCTCGCCCCGGGTGGAGATCACGTCGATCAGACCGAGGCCGGGCTCGCGCTCGCCGAGGTCGTTGATGAACTCGTGGCCGAGGATCTGGTAGCCGGCGCAGACCGAGAAGATGATCGCGCCGTTGGACGCGGCACGCTCCAGGCCGCCGTCGCGGCGCAGCCGCTCGGCCGCGAGCCGCTGCGGCCGGTCCTCGCCGCCGCCGATCAGGTAGATGTCGCCGGAGGTCGGCACCGGCTGGTCGCTGCGGACGTCGACGCGCTGGACGTCCAGACCGCGCTGGCGGGCGCGGCGCTCGACGACGAGGGCGTTGCCCTGGTCGCCGTACGTGCTGAGCAGGTCCGGGTAGACCCAGACCAGGCGCAGGCTGCTCTCACTCATGCTGCAAGTCCTCTACGGGTCAGTTGCCGACGCGGCGGCGGACGTCCTGGAAGGCGGTGTAGTTGGCGATCAGCTCGATCTGGCCGGGCGGGGCCAGCTGGACCGCCTCGTCGAGCGACTCGCAGACGCGGAAGTCCACGCCCGCGACCTCCAGGCGGACCGCCAGGTCCAGCTTGCGGTCGCCGAGGACCATGATCGGGTGGCCGGCGAGCCGCCCGTAGTCCACGTCCCACAGCCAGGAGGTGTCCGTGCCGTCGGCGCCGCGCGCGTTGACGGAGAGGATCACCGGGGTCGGCGGCTGGTCGATGAGGGAAAACGTTTCGAGCCAGCCCGCCGGGTTCTTCGCGAGCAGCAGCCGCAGCTCCCTGCCCTGGAAGGTGACGACGTCGTAGCGGCCGGCCACGGCCTGCACCTGGTACATGCGCTCCAGGGCGACCTGCGGCGGGACGCCGAAGACGGCGGCGACGGCGGCCGAGGTGGCGGCGTTGGCCTTGTTGGCGCGGCCGGGCAGCTGGAGGTGGATCGGCCAGGCCGAACCGTGCGGGTCGAGGACGTGGTCGCCGTTGAGCGCCCAACTCGGCGCCGGGCGGCGGAATCCGCACTCGCCGCAGAACCAGTCGTCGCCCGGGCGCTGCATCACACCGCCGCAGGAGGGGCACGACCAGGCGTCGTCCTTCCACTCCTGGCCGGCGGCGACCCACACCACGTTGGGGGAGGAGGAGGCGGCCCACACGATCAGCGGGTCGTCGGCGTTGGCGATGACCACGGCCTTCGTACCGCTCAGGCCCTCGCGCCACTTCTCGGCGAGCATCCGGGTCTCGGCGGCGCGGTCCAGCTGGTCGCGGGAGAGGTTGAGCAGCGCGATCGCCTTGGGCGTGGTGTCCCGGGCGACGCCGGCGAGGTACTTCTCGTCGACCTCGATGACGCCGTACTTGGCGTCCGAGCCGCCGGCCAGGGCCGAGGTGATGCCTGCGGGCATGTTGGCGCCCAGCGCGTTGGAGACGACGGGGCCGCTGGCCCGCAGGGCCTCGGCGATCAGCCGGGTCGTGGTCGTCTTGCCGTTGGTCGCCGACACCAGGACGACGTCCAGATGCTGCGCGAGCCGACCCAGCAGGTCCGGGTCGAGCTTCAGCGCCACCTTGCCGCCGATCACCGATCCGCTGCCGCGTCCCGCCGCGCGCGACACCGCGGCCGCGGCCTTGCCCGCCGTCACGGCCAGCTTGGCGCGTGGCGACAGCGGCTCTGGATTCCCGGGGTGTCCTGACATCTTCCTTGTTCCTCCTTGCGTCGGTCCGGGCTCAGCCTATCGAGATCCGGACAGCGACCCGAACTGCGGCACCCCCGGGTCCCACGCCGAAACGACGAGGTCACGGCGGACCGTACCCTTACGCCCATGCGAAACCGGCCGATCCCCGGCAGTTCCGGCCACGTCCGAGCGATGACCCTGCTCGGCGAACCGGTCCTGCACACCCCCTGTGAACCCGTCGACGACTTCGGCCCCGAGCTGGCCCGGCTGGTCGAGGACATGTTCGCGACGATGTACGCCGCGAACGGCGTCGGCCTCGCGGCCAACCAGGTGGGCGTGGGGCTACGGGTCTTCGTGTACGACTGCCCGGACGACGACGAGGTCCGTCATCTCGGGCACCTGGTGAACCCGCGCCTGGTGGAGGCGGACGGGGACGTGATCCGGGGGCCGGAGGGCTGCCTGTCCCTGCCGGGGCTCGAGGCGCCGACGCCCCGCTTCGACCGCGCGGTCGTCGAGGGCGTGCTCCTGGACGGCACCCCGGCGCGCGTCGAGGGCACGGGCTTCTTCGCCCGCTGCCTCCAGCACGAGACGGACCACCTGGAGGGCGGGGTGTACGCGGACCGCGTGACGGGGTGGCGCAAGGCCCGCCTGACGCGGGCGATCAGGAAGGAGCCGTGGGGGCGGGACCGGTAGCTCCCGTGCCCGGGGCCTGAGGTGAACGGCCCAGGACGCGCGCCGCGGTCGTGGGTGTGCCCACCCTCCCCCGGGCTCTCGGCTTCGCTCGAGCAGGGGGGACCCCCATCGCCCAGCGGAACGATTGCCCACACCCGCGACCTCAGAACCCCGGCGCCCCGTCGCGGTCGCCCGCCTCGGCGAGCCGCCCCCACAGCAGGTCGGCCAGGGCGGTGACCAACTCCGCGCGCGAGCAAGGGCGTTCACCCAGCCACCAGTCGCCCGCCGCGTGCATCATGCCCACGATCCCGTGCCCCCAGATCCGTGCCTGCGCCTCGCCGACCGGGCCGAGGTCGATGCGTTCCGCGATGACCTGGCCGAGTTCCTCGCCCATCCGCCGCAGCACCGGCGCCGAGTGGCGGCCCACGTCGAAGCCCTGCTCGGCCTGGTGCGTCTCCTCGGAGGGGTGCATCAGGAAGCGGTAGACCTGCGGCAGTGCCTCGATCGAGGCGAGGTAGGTGTCGAGCGTGGACTCGACCCGCCGGCGCCGGTCGGCCGGTGCGTCGAGCGCGGCCCGCAGCGCGGCGAGCAGCGCGTCGGTGTGCCGGGTCGCCAGCGCCCGGTAGAGGCCGCCCTTGTCGCCGAAGTGCCGGTAGAGGATCGGCTTGGTGATCCCCGCCTCCGCCGCGATCGCGTTCATCGAGGCCTGGGGGCCGTCCCGGAGGACCACCCGGTCCGCCGCCTCCAGCAGTTCACGGCGCCGCTGGTCGGCCGGCTTCTGCTGTTCGGTGGTCCGGTGTGTGGTCTCCATAGCGTGTCTCCCCGCCCGTGCGAATTCCCTGAGGCTGTCGCAACGTAACACCCGAGCGGCACCCGGTGCCGGGCCGCCTGGAGTGCTCTGGCGCAGGTTGACAGGGCCTACCCGCGAGTAACAGACTGCTGTTACCGCAAGTAATGCACTGCTGGGAGGGAACATGGCCGAGTTCACGCTCGAACTCAACGACGACCAGAAGCAGGTCCGTGACTGGCTGCACGGATTCGCCGAGGACGTGATGCGCCCCGCCGCCGCCGAGTGGGACGAGCGTGAGGAGACTCCCTGGCCGATCATCCAGGAAGCCGCCAAGATCGGCATCTACTCTCTCGATTTCTATGCCCAGCAGTTCTTCGACCCGACCGGCCTCGGCATCCCCATGGCGATGGAGGAGCTCTTCTGGGGCGACGCGGGCATCGCCCTCTCCATCGTCGGCACCGGCCTCGCCGCCGTCGGCGTCCTCGCCAACGGCACCGAGGAGCAGATCGGCACCTGGATCCCGCAGATGTACGGCGACGTCGACGACGTCAAGGTCGCCGCCTTCTGCTCCTCCGAGCCCGACGCCGGCTCGGACGTGGCCTCCATGCGCACACGGGCCGTCTACGACGAGGCCAAGGACGAATGGGTCCTCAACGGCACCAAGACCTGGGCGACCAACGGCGGCATCGCCAACGTCCACGTCGTCGTCGCGGCCGTGGACCCGGAGCTCGGCTCCAAGGGGCACGCCTCCTTCATCGTGCCGCCGCACACCCCCGGTCTCTCCCAGGGCCAGAAGTTCCAGAAGCACGGCATCCGCGCCTCGCACACCGCCGAGGTCGTCCTCGAAGACGTCCGCGTGCCCGGCCACTGCCTCCTCGGCGGCAAGGAGAAGCTGGACGAGCGCCTGGCCCGGGCCCGTGAGAAGGCGAAGGCCGGCGGGGGAGAGAGGGTCAAGAACGCGGCCATGGCGACCTTCGAGGCCTCCCGCCCCGCCGTCGGTGCCATGGCCGTCGGCACGGCCCGCGCCGCGTACGAGGTCGCCCTCGACTACGCCAAGACCCGCGAGCAGTTCGGCCGCCCGATCATCGACAACCAGGGCGTCGCCTTCCAGCTGGCCGACATGCGTACCCAGATCGACGCCGCCCGGCTCCTGGTCTGGCGTGCCTCCTGGATGGCGACCACCGGCAAGCCGTTCACGTCGGCCGAGGGCTCGATGTCCAAGCTGTACGCGAGCGAGGTCGCCAAGAAGGTCACCGGCCAGGCCATCCAGATCCTCGGCGGCAACGGCTACACCCGCGAGTACCCGGTGGAGCGCATGCACCGCGACGCGGCGATCTACACGATCTTCGAGGGCACGAGCGAGATCCAGCGCCTGGTGATCGCCCGTACCCTCTCGGGGATGCCGATCCGCTGACGTCCACGACGTGACCTCCCTGGCCCCGCGCGACGGTGCCAGGGAGGTCACGGTCACACCACGCAGAACTCGTTCCCCTCCGGGTCCTGGAGCACCACCGCGTAGTGGTCCATCCCGTTCGGCTCGTCCATCGTGTTCAGGATCGTCGCCCCCAGGGCCGTCAGGCGGGCCACTTCGCCGTCCACCCGCTCGCGCCGCACCGCCAGGGGGACGTCCCGGCCGCCGCCGACCTTCAGGTCCAGGTGCAGCCGGTTCTTGACCGTCTTCGGCTCGGGGACCCGCTGGAACCAGAACCTCGGACCGACCCCCTTCGGGTCCACGAGGGACTCGGGCAGGTCGTCGCCCTCCTCGGGCAGCTCCTCCTCGGGCACACCGATCGCCGCCCAGTACGTCCGCCAGCTCTCGTGCCCCCCGGGCGGCGGCTGCGGCACGTACCGCAATGCCTCCGCCCAGAAACGTACGAGCCGTTGCGGCTCCGCGCAGTCGATGGTGATCTGCAGAGACATCTCGATCGGTTCCATGGTGCGAGCGTCCCAGACGCCACCGACAATCGGCCCGACCGGCCGAAATCCGGCCGCCGGCGCGGTCATTGGCTACCGGCGGCGCACCGGCTGCGGGACAATCGCCGCCGGTGACGATCAAAGGGGCAACGCACACATGGCTACGACCAGCACCGCGATCCCGGGACCGGCGGGGCTTCCCCTGCTCGGCTCGATGCTCGACCTCAAGAACGACTCGCTCGGCACCTTCCTGAACGCCCGGCGCGTCCACGGAGACGTCGTCAGGATCACCGCCGGTCCGCCGGGAGTGCGCGCCACCCTCTACGGCATCTTCTCCGCAGAAGGGGCCCAGCAGGTCCTCGCCACCCAGTCCGCCAACTTCCGCAAGGACAACGCCTTCTACCAGGAAGTCCGCGAGTCCTTCGGCAACGGCCTGCTGACCAGCCAGGACGAGGACTACCTGCGCCAGCGCCGGCTCGTCCAGCCGCTCTTCACCCGCCGCCGCGTCGACAGCTACGCCGAGGCGATCGCCACCGAGACGGCGACCGTCGTCGAGAAGTGGCGCACCGCGCCCGACGCCACCGTCGACGTCCTCGACGAGATGCACCGGCTCGCGCTGCGCGCCGTCGCCCGCATCCTCTTCGGCACGGACGTCGACGCCGCCGTCGAGATCATCGAGCGCGAGCTCCCGGTCCTGGGCGACTACGTCCTGCGCCGCGGCCTCTCGCCCCTCAACATCCCCCGTGACTGGCCCACCCCCGGCAACCGCCGGGCCGCCGCCGCGCACGAGGAGCTGTACGCCGTCTGCGACCGGATCATCGCCGAGCGGCGCGGAGCGACAGGCGGCCCCGACGACGCGCAGGACCTGCTGACCCTCCTCGCCGAGGCCGAGAGCGCCGAGGACGGCAGCTTCGACGCGCAGGAACTCCGCGAGCACGTCCTCGTGTTCCTGCTCGCCGGCCACGAGACGACCGCGACGTCCCTCGGCTTCGCCCTCCACCTCCTGGCCCGCCACCCCGACCATCGGAAGCGGGCCCACGACGAGGTCGACCGCGTCCTCGCCGGCCGCACCCCCGGCGCCGCCGACCTCGACGCCCTGCCCTTCCTCACCCAGGTCCTCAAGGAGGCCATGCGGCTCTTCCCCGCCGGGCCGGTCATCGGACGCCGAGCGGTCGCCGCCACCGAGATCGACGGCCACACCATCCCGGCCGGCGCCGATGTGATCGTCGCCCCCTGGGTCACGCACCGGCACCCCGCGTACTGGGAGGACCCCGAGCGCTTCGACCCCGACCGCTTCACGCCCGAGGCGGAGGCGGCCCGCCCCCGCTACGCCTGGTTCCCGTTCGGAGGCGGGCCGCGCGCCTGCATCGGCCAGCACTTCTCGATGCTGGAGTCCGTCATCGCGCTGGCGATGATGCTCCAGGCCTACGACCTGGAGGCGGTCGACACCGAGGTACCGGTCGCCGCGGCGGTCACCCTCCGCGCGGCCGGACCGGCACGCTGCCGGCTCCGCCCCCGTAGGTAGGGGACGGGCCGGGGCGGGCCTCCCGGTCAGGTCACCCCGGTCGGCTGGTCACCGGGTCGCGACGACCACCGTCGCGTACCACTCCTCCGAGGTGACCACCCGGGGCGCCAGGCCGTGCCCGCCGACCGCCTCGACGGCGCGGGCGGCCTGCTGCTCGGACGTCTCCACCAGCAGGTGCCCGCCCGGCGCCAGCCAGTCGGCGGCCCGAGCCGCCACCCTGCGCAGCACGTCGAGCCCGTCCGAGCCGCCGTCCAGCGCGACCAGCGGCTCGTGCTCGCGCGCCTCCGGAGGCAGCAGCCCGATGTCCTCGGTCGGTACGTACGGCACGTTGGCGACCAGCACCTCGACCCGGCCGCGCAGCGCGTCCGGGAGCGGGGCGAAGAGGTCGCCCTCGAAGACCCGGCCGCCGCGCGGCTCGATGTTGCGCCGCGCGCAGCGCACGGCGGCGGGCTCGATGTCCGAGGCGTACACCTCGGCGCCCGCCACGGCCGAGAGCAGCACCGCCCCCGCCGCGCCGGACCCGCAGCACAGGTCGACGCAGAGGGCCCCGGGACCGGCCAGGCCCACGGCCTGCTCGACGAGGAACTCGGTACGCCGTCGGGGCACGAACACCCCCGCGTCGACGGCGATCCGCAGCCCGGCGAAGGCGGCCCAGCCCACGACGTGCTCGATGGGCAGGCCGCCGGCCCGCCGCTCGATCATCGCGTCGAGTTCGCCGACGTCGCGGGCGGTGGAGAAGAGCAGCTCCGCCTCGTCCTCGGCGAACACGCAGCCCGCGGCGCGCAGGCGGGAGACGGTGGTGGAACGCAGGGAGAAGGAGGGGTCGATCGACATGGATTCGCCTGCGCCCGCTCAGGCGGACAGCAGCGCCTCGATGGCGGCCACGACCTCCGGGGCCTCCGGCTCGGTGCGCGGACGGAAGCGGGTGACCTGCCCGTCGCGGCCGATCAGGAACTTCTCGAAGTTCCACTGCACGTCCCCGGACTCGCCCTCCGCGTCCGCGACCTTCGTCAGCTCCGTGTAGAGGGGGTGACGCGCCTCACCGTTCACATCCGTCTTCTCCAGGAGAGGAAACGTCACGCCGTACGAGGTGGAGCAGAAGGTCTGGATCTCCTCCGCGCTGCCCGGCTCCTGGCCGAGGAACTGGTTGCACGGCACACCGAGCACCGTGAAGCCGCGGTCCCCGTACTGCTTCTGCAGCCGCTCAAGGCCCGCGTACTGCGGCGTCAGGCCGCACTTGGAGGCCACGTTGACGACCAGGACGGCCTGGTCGCGGTAGTCGGCCAGCGAGATCGGGTCACCGGACAGGGTGCGCAGGGGAATGTCGTACAGGCTCATGGTCGGCTCCTCTTCGAGACTCGTATGGCGCTCACCCTACGACCCCTGGTCACAGCTTCCTGAACAGTCCCTCCTGCACCACCGACACCAGCATCCGTCCCTCGCGGTCGTAGATACGGCCGCGGGCCAGGCCCCGGCCGCCCGTCGCGATCGGGGACTCCTGGTCGTAGAGGAACCACTCGTCGGCGCGGAAGGGGCGGTGGAACCACATCGCGTGGTCCAGGGACGCCATGTCGAAGCCGCGCGGGCCCCAGAGCGGCTCGACCGGGATACGGACCGCGTCCAGGAGCGTCATGTCGGAGGCGTACGTC
This sequence comes from Streptomyces sp. NPDC054975, assembly GCF_053609105.1. Lineage (NCBI taxonomy): Bacteria > Bacillati > Actinomycetota > Actinomycetes > Kitasatosporales > Streptomycetaceae > Streptomyces > Streptomyces sp. NPDC054975. The sequence continues at coordinate 82,453 of NZ_JBSGWV010000020.1, read as the reverse complement.
AGCGCGCACGTGTGCACCAGCGGGTCGTCGCCCAGCGGGCCCACCGCACGCATCCACACCGCGCTGCGCGGGTCCGCGCCGGTCACCTCGTCCTTCGACCACCGCAGCCGGTCCACGTAACGGATGTCGAACGGCTGCCGCCGCGCCATCCGCTCCAGGGCCTCCGGCAGCACGCCCAGATGGTCGCGGATCTCGTCGGCGAGCTTCGGCAGGGTCTCCGGGTCCGTCAGGTGCCGGGGCGGCAGCTGGTGCTCGAACCCGGCCTCCTCCGGCAGGTGGAAGGAGGCGGTCAGGTTGAAGATCGTCCGGCCCTGCTGGATCGCCGTGACCCGGCGGGTGGTGAAGGAACGCCCGTCCCGCACCCGCTCCACCTGGTAGACGATCGGCACGCCCGGCCGGCCCGGACGCAGGAAGTACGAGTGCAGGGAGTGCACCGGCCGGTCGGCCTCCGTGGTGCGCCCGGCCGCCACCAGGGCCTGGCCGGCGACCTGCCCGCCGAAGACCCGCTGCAGCGACTCCTGCGGGCTCTGGCCACGGAAGATGTTGTCCTCGATCTGCTCCAGATCGAGCAGGTCGACGAGTCTCTCGGCGGGGTTGGTCACCTCAACGCTCCTTCTACAGCTGTCCGACGGACGTCACGCGGACGATCGCGCGGCCCTCCTCGTCGGAGGCGGCGAGATCCACCTCCGCGCTGATGCCCCAGTCATGGTCGCCGTTCGGGTCGGCGAAGGTCTGCCGGACGCGCCACAGGCCGTGCGCCGCGTCCTCCTCGATGTTCAGCAGCTTCGGACCGCGCGCGTCCGGGCCCGTACCCAGGTCGTCGTACTCGTCCCAGTACGCGTCCATCGCCTCGCCCCACGCGTCCGCGTCCCAGCCCGACTCGGCGTCCAGCTCGCCCAGCGCGTCCACGTTGTCCAGGGCCGCCAGCTCCACCCGGCGGAACATCGCGTTGCGCACCAGGACCCGGAAGGCGCGCGCGTTCGCGGTGACCGGCTTGACCTGGTCGGCCTTCTCCTGGGCCTCCTCGGCCGTCTCGACCTCCGGGTTCGCCAGCTGCTCCCACTCGTCGAGCAGCGAGGAGTCGACCTGGCGCACCATCTCGCCGAGCCACTCGATCAGATCCTGGAGGTCCTCGGTCTTGAGGTCGTCCGGGATCGTGTGGTCCAGCGCCTTGTACGCGCTCGCCAGATAGCGCAGCACGATGCCCTCGGTCCGCGCCAGCTCGTACCAGGACGTGAACTCCGTGAAGGTCAGCGCCCGTTCGTACATGTCACGGATGACGGACTTCGGCGAGACCGGGTGGTCGCCGACCCACGGGTGGGACTTCCGGTACACGTTGTACGCGTGCCAGAGCAGCTCCTCCAGCGGCTTCGGGTACGAGATCTCCTGGAGCCGCTCCATCCGCTCCTCGTACTCGACGCCGTCCGCCTTCATCCGGCCGACCGCCTCGCCGCGCGCCTTGTTCTGCATCGCGGCGAGGATCTGACGCGGGTCGTCGAGCGTCGACTCGACGACGGAGACCATGTCCAGGGCGTACGAGGGGGATTCGGGGTCGAGCAGGTCGAACGCGGCGAGCGCGAACGTCGACAGCGGCTGGTTCAGCGCGAAGTCCTGCTGGAGGTCGACCGTGAGCCGGATCGTGCGGCCCTCGGCGTCCGGCTTGTCGAGCTGCTCCACCACGCCGCCGTCGAGCAGCGAGCGGTAGATCGCGATGGCCCGGCGGATGTGCCGCAGCTGCGCCTTGCGCGGCTCGTGGTTGTCCTCCAGGAGCTTGCGCATCGCGTCGAAGGCGTTGCCGGGGCGGGCGATCACCGAGAGCAGCATGATGTTGGTGACCTTGAAGCGGGAGGTCAGGGGCTCCGGTTCGGCGGCGATCAGCTTCTCGAAGGTGGTGTCGCTCCAGGCGACGAAGCCCTCCGGAGCCTTCTTGCGCACCACCTTGCGGCGCTTCTTCGGGTCGTCGCCCGCCTTGGCGAGCGCCTTCTCGTTCTCGATGACATGCTCGGGCGCCTGCGCCACCACCAAACCGGCCGTGTCGAAGCCCGCCCGGCCCGCCCGGCCGGCGATCTGGTGGAACTCCCGCGCGCGCAGCGTCCGCACCCGGTTGCCGTCGTACTTCGTCAGGGCCGTGAACAGCACCGTACGGATGGGCACGTTGACGCCCACGCCGAGCGTGTCCGTCCCGCAGATCACCTTCAGCAGGCCCGCCTGCGCCAGCTTCTCCACCAGACGCCGGTACTTCGGCAGCATGCCGGCGTGGTGCACGCCGATGCCGTGGCGGACGTAACGCGAGAGGTTCTGGCCGAACTTGGTGGTGAAGCGGAAGTTGCCGATCAGCTCGGCGATCTTGTCCTTCTCCTCCCGCGAGCACATGTTGATGCTCATCAGCGACTGCGCCCGCTCGACGGCCTGCGCCTGTGTGAAGTGCACGATGTACACCGGAGCCTGCTTGGTCTCCAGAAGCTCGGTCAGCGTGTCCGTGATGGGCGTCAGCCGGTACTCGTAGGAGAGCGGCACCGGCCGCGTCGCCGAGCGGACCACCGAGGTCGGGCGGCCCGTGCGCCGGGTCAGGTCCTTCTCGAACATCGACACGTCGCCGAGCGTCGCCGACATCAGCACGAACTGTGCCTGCGGAAGCTCCAGGATCGGGATCTGCCAGGCCCAGCCGCGGTCCTGCTCCGCGTAGAAGTGGAACTCGTCCATCACGACCTGGCCGATGTCGGCGTACTTGCCGTCGCGCAGCGCGATGGAGGCCAGCACCTCGGCCGTGCAGCAGATCACGGGCGCGTCCGCGTTCACGGACGCGTCGCCGGTCAGCATGCCCACGTTCTCGGTGCCGAAGAGCTTGCAGAGGTCGAAGAACTTCTCCGACACCAGCGCCTTGATCGGCGCGGTGTAGAAGGTCACCTGGTCGTTGGCCAGCGCCGTGAAGTGGGCCGCCGCCGCGACCAGCGACTTTCCCGAACCGGTGGGGGTGGACAAGATCACGTTCGCCCCGGAGACCACCTCGATCAGCGCCTCCTCCTGGGCCGGGTAGAGCGTGATGCCCCGGCCCTCCGCCCAGGAGGAGAAAGCCTCGAAGAGGGCGTCGGGGTCGGCGTTCGGCGGCAGCTGATCGATAAGGGTCACGCCCCCATCTTGCCTGGATTCCGCCCGGAGGAGGGAACCGGCCACCGGCCGCAAGATCACGGACGATACGCTGGCCCGTCGACCGGCCGTCAACTGAGCGCCGGCACCGAAGGAATGGGGCGGGAACAAGCATGATGGGACCGGCGCACTCGCTGTCCGGAGCGGCGGCCTGGCTGGGCGTCGGAGCGGCGGCGGCCGCCGCCGGCCACCCGATGCCGTGGCCGGTTGTTGTCGTCGGAGCGCTCATCTGCGCGGGCGCGGCGCTCGCCCCCGACCTCGACCACAAGTCCGCGACCATCTCGCGCGCCTTCGGACCCATCTCCAAGGGGCTGTGCGAGATCGTCGACAAGCTCTCGTACGCCGTCTACAAGTCGACGCGCTCCACCGCCGACCCCCGCCGCTCGGGCGGGCACCGCACGCTCACCCACACCTGGCTCTGGGCGGTCCTCATCGGCGTCGGCGCCTCGGTCCTGGCCATCACCGGCGGCCGCTGGGCCGTCCTCGGCATCCTCTTCGTCCACCTCGTGCTCGCCGTGGAAGGCCTGCTGTGGCGGGCCGCCCGGATGTCCAGCGACATCCTGGTCTGGCTGCTCGGCGCCACCAGCGCCTGGATCCTCGCGGGCGTCCTGGACCAGCCGGGCAACGGCGCCGACTGGCTGTTCACCGCCCCCGGGCAGGAGTACCTCTGGCTGGGCCTGCCGATCGTCCTGGGCGCCCTCGTGCACGACATCGGTGACGCCCTGACCGTCTCCGGCTGCCCGATCCTGTGGCCGATTCCCGTCGGGCGCAAGCGCTGGTACCCGGTCGGGCCGCCGAAGGTGATGCGGTTCCGCGCGGGCAGCTGGGTCGAGCTGAAGGTCCTCATGCCGGCGTTCATGCTGCTCGGCGGCGTCGGCGGGGCGTCGGCGCTCGGCTACATCTAGCGACGGTACGACGGTGGGCCCGCCCCCTCCCGGGGCGGGCCCACCGTCATGTCGGCCCGATCAAGCCGTCATGCTGTCGACGGATTCACTCCGTCATGCCAGGCGTGCCACGACCGGTCATGTCGACGGAGTCACGCCGTCATGCCGGCCGTGCCACGACCGGTCATGTCGACGGAGTCACTCCGTCATGCCGGCCGTGCCACGACCGGTCCGGTCAGCCGTGCCACGACCGCCACAGCGCCGCGTACGCGCCGTCCGCCGCGACCAGCTCGTCGTGGCTGCCCAGCTCGCTGATCCGGCCCTCCTCGACCACCGCGATCACGTCCGCGTCGTGCGCGGTGTGCAGCCGGTGGGCGATCGCGACGACCGTACGGCCGTCGAGGACCCGGGCCAGCGAGCGCTCCAGATGGCGGGCCGCGCGCGGGTCCAGGAGCGAGGTCGCCTCGTCCAGGACCAGCGTGTGCGGGTCGGCGAGGACCAGGCGGGCCAGGGCGATCTGCTGGGCCTGCGCCGGGGTGAGCGCGAGCCCGCCCGAGCCGACCTCGGTGTCCAGGCCCTCGTCGAGGGCCCGCGCCCAGCCGTCCGCGTCGACCGCGCCGAGCGCCGCCCACAGCTCGGCGTCCGCCGCGCCCGTCCGCGCGAGCAGCAGGTTGTCGCGGAGCGAGCCGACGAAGACGTGGTGCTCCTGGTTGACCAGGGCCACGTGCTCGCGGATCCGCTCGGCGGGCATCTTCGCCAGCTCGGCCGCGCCGAGCGTCACCGAGCCGGTGCGCGGGGCGTAGATGCCCGCGAGCAGCCGGCCGAGCGTCGACTTGCCCGCGCCCGACGGGCCGACCAGCGCGAGCCGGGTCCCCGGGGCGACGTCCATCGACACCCGGTGCAGCACGTCCACGCCCTCGCGGTAGCCGAAACGCACCTCGTCGGCCCGGACGTCACGGCCATCGGGGCGTACGGCCCCGTCGCCCGCGTCCGGCTCGATCTCGCGCACACCCACAAGCCGGGCGAGCGACACCTGGGCCACCTGAAGCTCGTCGTACCAGCGCAGGACGATCCCGACCGGCTCGACCAGCATCTGCGCGAGCAGCGCGCCCGTGGTCAGCTGACCGACGTCCATCCAGCCCTGGAGTACGAAGACCCCGCCGAGCAGCAGGACGCCCGCCAGGACGAGGGTGTGGGTGATGTTGACGACCGGGAAGAGCACCGCCCGCAGGAAGAGGGTGTACCGCTCCCAGGCCGTCCACTCGGCGATCCGCCGGTTCGACAGGGCGACACGGCGCGCGCCCAGGCGGTGCGCCTCGATCGTGCGGCCCGCGTCGACCGTCTCCGCGAGCACACCGGCGACCGCCGCGTACCCGGCGGCCTCCGAGCGGTACGCCGACGGCGCCCGCTTGAAGTACCAGCGGCAGCCGACGACGAGCAGGGGAGCGGCGATCGCGATCGCGAGGGCGAGCGGGGGCGCGGTGGCGACAAGACCGCCGATCAGCAGGCCTGCCCAGACCACGCCGATCGCCAGCTGGGGCACGGCCTCCCGCATGGCGTTGGCCAGCCGGTCGATGTCCGTGGTGATACGGGACAGCAGGTCACCGGTCCCGGCCCGCTCCAGGACGCCGGGCGGTAGCCCGACCGACCGTACGAGGAAGTCCTCGCGCAGGTCCGCGAGCATCTCCTCGCCGAGCATCGCGCCGCGCAGCCGCACGAGCCGCACGAAGAAGGTCTGGACGAGGAGAGCGGCCACGAACAGAGCGACCGTGCGGGTCAGATGCAGGTCGCGCGCCCCCTCGGAGAGCCGCTCGACGAGCGTGCCCAGGAGGTACGGGCCCACCATCGAGGCGATCACCGCGACCATGTTGACGCCGACGAGCAGGGCGAACGCCCTGCGGTGGCGGCGCAGCAGCTCACGTACGTAGCTCCGCACGGTCGCCGTCGTGCCCACGGGCAGGGTCGTCGCCGACGTCGGGGCCGCCGGGTCGTACTCCGGTGGCGCCAGGCCGATCATGCCGACTCTCCTTCCAGCTCGGCTTCGAGCTTCTTGACCAGCACCGGGGTTCCCAGGGCCTGTTCGTCGTCCGTCTCACGGGTGACGACGGCCCGGTAGCGCGGTTCGGTACGCAGCAGGTCGCGGTGGGTGCCGACGGCCACCACCTCGTCGTCGTGGACCAGGGCCACCCGGTCCGCCCGGTCGAGCAGCAGCGGCGAGGAGGCAAGCACCACCGTCGTACGTCCCTCGCGCAGCTCCCGCACCCCGGCGGCGACACGCGCCTCGGTGTGCGAGTCGACCGCGGAGGTCGGCTCGTCGAGCACCAGCACCTCCGGGTCCGTCACCAGGGAACGGGCCAGCGCCAGGCGCTGGCGCTGGCCACCGGAGAGGGACCGGCCGCGCTCGGTGATCCGTGTCCTCATCGGGTCGCCGTCGGTGTCCACGGACGCCTGCGCGAGCGCGTCGAGCACGTCCCCGCACTGCGCAGCCCGCAGCGCCTCCTCGGGCCGGACCGCGCCTGAGGAGGGCACGTCGAGCAGCTCGTGGAGCGTGCCGGAGAGCAGGACGGGGTCCTTGTCCTGGACCAGCACGACGGTCCGTGCGGTGTCCAGGTCCAGTTCGTCCAAGGGCACCCCGCCGAGCAGGACCGAGGTGTGTCCCTCGCCCGGCTCCGTGGGGTGGCCGCCGAGCCGGTCCGCGAGCCGGCCGGCCGCGTCCGGGTCGCCGCAGACGACGGCCGTGAAGCGGCCGGCGGGTGCGAGCAGCCCGGTGACCGGGTCGTACAGATCGCCCGTCGCCTCGCCGTGGCCGTCCGCCGTCGTCGTGGTCGTCCGCGCGAGCGCGAGCACCCGGGCCGCGCGCTTGGCGGAGGGCCGGGAGAAGGAGTACGCCATGGCGATCTCCTCGAAGTGGCGCAGCGGATGGAGCAGCAGCGCCACCGCGCCGTAGACGGTGACCAGTTCACCGACCGCGATCCGCCCGTCGAGCGCGAGTCGCGCCCCGTAGGCGAGCACGCCCACCAGGAGCAGCCCCGGAAGCAGCACCTGTACGGCCGCGATCAGGGCCCACATCCGCGCGCTGCGGACGGCCGCGTGCCGGACCTCCTGCGAGGCGGCGCGGTAGCGGCCGAGGAACAGCTCCTCGCCACCGATGCCGCGCAGCACCCGCAGCCCGGCCACGGTGTCCGAGGCCAGTTCGGTGGCCCGGCCCGCCTTCTCGCGCTGGATGTCGGCCCTGCGCGTGGCGCGGGGGAGGAGCGGCAGGACGGCCAGCATGAGCACCGGCACGCCCACCGCGACGACCACGCCGAGCGCGGGCTGGTGGACGACGAGGCCCACGCAGACCAGGACCACGGCCAGCGCGGCGGCGGCGAACCGGGACAGCGCCTCGACGAACCAGCCGATCTTCTCGACGTCGCCCGTGGAGACGGCGACGACCTCACCGGCGGCGACCCGACGGGTGAGGACCGAGCCGAGTTCGGCGGTCTTGCGCGAGAGGAGCTGCTGGACGCGGGCGGCGGCGGTGATCCAGTTCGTGACGGCGACGCGGTGCAGCATCATGTCGCCGACCGCGATGCCCCCGCCGAGCAGGGCGAGCAGCCCGCCCGCGAGCGCCAGGCGTCCGCCGTCGCGGTCCACGACGGCCTGCACGGCCACTCCGACGGCGAGCGAGAGGCCGACGATGGAGACCTGCAGGAGCAGGCCCCACAGAAGTGCCTTCACCTGCCCGCCGAGTTGGTTGCGGCCGAGCCAGAGGAGGAACCGGGTGCCCGAGCGGACATCGGGGACCCCTGGGTCGGCGTACGGTAGATCGCGAATCTGCATGGCGTCCCAGGGTCTTCCGCTGAGTCGGGGAATGGCTCAAACCGTGCAAGGTTCGCGCCCGACGACCGCCCGCGGCAATCGATTTTCCGCATCGGGGCACAGAACAGGCCAAGGTCCACCAGAACCACCCCGGCCTGCTCGTGACCGCTTTCCGCCGCCCGTGCCGTCATTTCCTGCGCACCTCTGTGCAGCCGCCGACCGAGCCCCTACTCTCCCTTTCTGAGAGCGCTCTCATTGCGCACTCGGAGCGTTCCCGGCACCACACGCACCCGATGTTCCCTCCCCACACCCAGGAACAGCAGAAGGGTTCACGACCGTGAGACGCACCAGTGGAAGCAGTAGCACCAGAAGAATCGGCTTACGTACCGTCCTCTCCGCCCTGCTCCTCGTCGCCACCTGGGGCGGCGCCGCCCTCGCCCCCTCGACCGCCGCCGCCGCGACCCCTGACCCCGAGGCGTCACCCGGGCTGATCGCCGCCATGCAGCGGGACCTGGGCCTGACGGAGCGGCAGGCGCGCACCCGCCTCGCCCAGGAGAAGGCGGCGTTCGCCCTCCAGCCCTCCGCCGAACGAGCGGCGGGCGCCGAGTTCGCCGGGACGTGGTTCGACGCGGACACCGGTCGGCTGACCGTCGCCGTGACGAGCCGCCAGAAGGCCGAGAGTGTACGGAAGGCCGGCGCCGACGCCCGGGTCGTCACCCACTCCGCCGCCCGGCTCGACGCGGTCAAGCAGCGCATCGACCGCCTCAAGGCACCTGCAGCCGTGGGCAGTTGGCACGTCGACGTGCGGGCCAACGAGGTGGTCGTCCAGGTCGCCGCCGACCGGATCGGCAGCGCCGACGTCACGGCCTTCCTGGAGCGCGCCCGCGCCGCCGGACCCGTACGGGTCGCGACCGTCCACGCGGCGCCGACCACCTTCGCCGCCGGGACCGTCGGCGGAGACCCGTACTACACCCACCAGTACCGCTGCTCCATCGGCTTCTCGGTGCACGGCGGCTTCGTCACGGCCGGGCACTGCGGCACGCCCGGCACCTTCGTGCGCGGCTGGGACCGCTCCGACATGGGCACGTTCCAGGGCTCCTCGTTCCCAGGGGACGACATGGCGTGGGTGCGCACCGGCCACGGCTGGTGGACCGTGCCCGTGGTGTACGGCTGGGGGCAGACCTCCGACCGGCTGGTGCGCGGCTCCTGGGAGGCCCCCGTCGGCTCGTCCGTCTGCCGCTCCGGCTCCACGACGAAATGGCACTGCGGAACGGTGCTCGGCAAGAACGAGACCGTCAACTACAGTCAGGGCGCCGTGTACCAGATGACCCGTACGAACGTCTGCGCCGAAGGGGGTGACTCGGGAGGCTCGTTCATCACCGGCGACCAGGCCCAGGGCGTGACCTCCGGCGGCTGGGGCAACTGCTCCTCCGGCGGCAACACCTGGTTCCAGCCGGTGAACGAGATCCTGGGCCGCTACGGCCTGACCTTGCACACGGCCTGACCCTGCGCACGGCCTGACCCGCGCCTCCCGGCCCGCCGCCTCCCCGCGGCGGAGGCCGCACCCGCGCTCGGCGCGGGTGCGGCTTGCGCGCGTGGCTCGCGCTACACGGGCTTGACCGAGTCCACGCCGGACCGGGCCTTCTTCCACTCGCCGCGCGTGAAGTCCGGGATCGCCTGCGGCGCTCCCTTGGCCTTGATCGAGTCGTGGCTGAGCGGCACCGGGGCCGTCCAGGTCGCCGCGTCGTAGACGTCGAAGTCGGGGACCAGGCCGAGCTGCATGCACTGCATCAGCCGGTAGAGCATGATGTAGTCCATCCCGCCGTGGCCGCCCGGCGGATTGGCGTGCTCCTTCCAGAGCCAGTGGTCGAACTCCTGCGCGTACGCCCCGAAGTCGCCCCACTGGTGACCCTTGTGGTCCGGCTCCAGATAGATCCGCGCCGGGTAGTCCTCGAACACGCCCCGCGTGCCACCCAGGCTGTTGATCCGGCTGTACGGGTGCGGGGTCGACACGTCGTGCTCCAGCCGGATCACGCGGCCCTTCTCCGTCTGGACCAGGCTGATCGTCCGGTCGCTCCCGACGTACGACTCCTTCCAGCTCGGGTCGCCCGGCGGCATGTTCGCCGCCCGGTACTGGCCGAGCCCGAGCGCCGGGGTGCCGAAGCTGCTGATGCTGACCACCCGGTCACCCCGGTTGACGTCCATGTAGTTGGCGACCGGACCGAAGCCGTGGTTCGGGTACAGATCGCCGCGCAGCCGCGTGTGCCAGAGCCGGCGCCACGGGCCCTCGTAGTACGAGGGAGAGAACAGCAGTTCGCGCAGATCGTGGTTGTACGCCCCCGCGCCGTGCAACAGGTCGCCGAACTTGCCCGCGTGCGCCATCCGCAGGACCCGCATCTCGTTGCGGCCGTAACAGCAGTTCTCCAGCTGCATGCAGTGGCGGCGGGTCTGCTCGGAGAGGTCGACCAGCTCCCACAGGTCCTTGAGCGTCATCGCGACCGGACACTCCACGCCGACGTGCTTGCCGTTCAGCATGGCCGTCTTCGCCATCTCGAAGTGGAGCTCCCAGGGCGTCACCACGTAGACGAAGTCCAGGTCGGTGCGCTTGCAGAGGTTCTCGTAGTCGTCCTCGCCCTTGTTGTACACGGTGGGGGCGGGCTGCCCGGCGGCGACGACCTTGGCGGCGGCCCGCTCCGTCTTGTCGCGGACCGGGTCGCAGACGGCGACCACCCGCACCCAGGGGAGGGCGAGGAAGACGTCGATCATGCTGTCGCCCCGGTTGCCGAGGCCGATGATCCCGACCCGGACCGTGGAGCGCCTGGCGAAGGGGACGTTCGCCATGGTGGCACCTCTGCGCCGGGGCGTCTCGGCGGTCTGCCCGGTGGTCGGCGCGGCAGCCTGCGCGACGGCCCCGGTCGCGGCCGCGGGCGAGGCGGCCTCGGCGTTTCCGGTGCCCAGGGCGCCGAGGCCGATGCCCGCTCCCGCGACCCCGGCCGTGGTCCGCAGGACGGAGCGACGGCTCGGCGGCTGCGGTGCGTTGTCGTTCATGGAACCTCCAGTAGCTGAGTGCACGGCTGGCTCATGAATCCCCGCTCAGGACCCTGGCCGTCGGGACTGGTGGTGCGCAAGGGCGCGGATTGGACTCTTGCGACGGGTGGTTGGACTCTTTCATTCCGCATCGCCGGACCGCGGGGACGACAAAGGTCCCTCACCCACATGGGGCAAGGGACCCACGTCGTGTTGGCCCGTCAGGGGCGCGTCGCGCGCTCCAGGGCGAGCAGCGCGGACTGATAGCTGCGGCCCGTCGCCCGGTCCATGCCGATCTCGCACATCCGGTTCGCCGACAGATGGACGTCGAACTGGCGTGCCGTCACCTCGGCGGCCTCGCGGGCGGTGGCCGAGGCCGTCAGCTCCGGATGCAGCATGCCCCGGTCACCCGCGAAGGCGCAGCAGCCCGCGTCGGCCGGTACGACCACCTCCTCGGCGCACGCCCGGGCCAGGGCCGTCAGCTGCTCCTCGTCCCCCAGATGCCGCATCGAGCACGTCGGATGCACCACCGCCGACCCCACCGTGCGCCGCACCTCAAGGCGGGGCAGCAGCTCCTCGGCCGCCCACACCAGCGAGTCGACGACCTTCAGCTCCGCGTGCAACCGACGGTTGTCCTCGCTGAGATACGGCACCACCTCGTGGGCGATCCCGAGCGTGCAGGACGACGCGTCGACGACCAGCGGGAGCCTGCCGCCCGCCGTCCAACCCCAGGCCGCCTCCACGATCCGGTTGGCCATCACCTCGTTGCCCCGCTCGTACCCCTTGGAGTGCCAGATCGTCGCGCAGCACGTACCCGCCACATCCTCCGGAATCCACACCGGCCGGCCCGCCCGGCCGGCGAGCGCCACCACCGCCTCCGGCAGCGACGGCCCCCGCAGCCCCTTGGGACCGCCGAAGATCCGGTTCACACAGGCCGGGTAGTACACGGCGACGGCCGCCGGGCGGTGCGTGCGGGGGAGCCGGCGGGCGGCCGCGCCCGGAATCTCCGGCAGCCACTCCGGTACGAGATCGGGCCGCACCGCCTTGCGCGCGAGGCCCGTCACCGCCCCCAGGATCCCGTCACCGATCCGGTCCGCCGCCGCGACCGCGAGCCGGGCCGAGGCCTCCACGGCCCGGAAGTTCGTGGCCGCGAGCGCCGCGATCCGCTCCTCGCGCTTCGAATGCCGCTGATGACGGAACTCCCTCATCAGCGCGCCCGTGTCGATCCCCACCGGGCAGGCCAGCTTGCAGGTCGAGTCGCCCGCGCAGGTGTCCACGGCGTCGTAGCCGTACGCCTCCAGCAGGTTCGCCTCCACCGTCGAACCGCCACCCTGGCGCATCACCTCGCGGCGCAGCACGATGCGCTGCCGTGGAGTGGTCGTCAGATCCTGGCTGGGGCACGTCGGTTCGCAGAAGCCGCACTCGATGCACGGGTCGGCGATCGCCTCGACCCTCGGGATCGTCTTCAGGCCACGGAGATGGGCCTGGGGATCGCGGTCGAGGACGATCCGCGGGGCGAGCACCCCCGCCGGATCGATGACCTCCTTGATCCGCCACATCAGCTCCGTCGCCTTCGGCCCCCACTCCAGCTCCAGGAAGGGAGCGATGTTGCGGCCGGTGGCGTGCTCGGCCTTGAGCGAGCCGTCGAACCGCTCCACCGTCAGCTTGCAGAACTCGTCCATGAACGCGGCGTACCGCTCCACGTCCGCCGGGTCGCCCGCGTCGAAGGCCAGCAGGAAGTGCAGGTTGCCGTGGGCGGCGTGACCGGCCACGGCCGCGTCGAAGCCGTGCCGGGCCTGGAGGTCGAGCAGTTCGGCACAGGCCTCGGCGAGCCGGGCCGGCGGTACGGCGAAGTCCTCCGTGATCAGCGTCGTACCGGAGGGGCGGGAACCGCCCACCGCCGTCACGAACGCCTTGCGCGCCTTCCAGTAGCCGGCGATCGTGCCGGGGTCGCGGGTGAAGGTGTTGTCCACCGAGGCGACGGGCGCGACGAGCTCCAGCTCCGCCAGGACCTCGGCCGCCGCCCGTTCGTACGCCTCCTGCGCCGCGGTGTCCGGGGCGCGGAACTCCACCAGCAGCGCCGCCGTCTCCTTGGGCAGCTCCGCCCAGTCGGCGGGGACCCCCGCCACGCTGACCGAGGCGCGCAGGGTGTTGCCGTCCATCAGCTCGACCGCGAGCGCCCCGGCCTCGTTGAAGCGCGGCACGGCGGCGGCCGCGGCGGTCAGCGAGGGGAAGAACAGCAACGCGGTGGAGACCTGGCGATCCAGGGGGAGCGTGTCGAAGACGACCTCGGAGATGAAGGCGAACGTGCCTTCCGAACCGACCATGAGCCCGCGCAGGATCTCCACGGGCGTCGCGCCGTCCAGGAAGGCGTCCAGACGGTAGCCGTTGGTGTTCTTGATGGAGTACTTGGCGCGGATACGGGCCACGAGCTCCGCGTCCGCCTCGATCTCCTCCTTGAGCTCCAGCAGGCCCGCGCAGAGGCGGGGCTCGGCGCGCGCGAGGTCTTCGTCGGCGGCCGGGTCGCCGGTGTCGACGACGGTGCCGCTCGGCAGGACGACGGTGAGGGAGGAGACCGTCCGGTACGAATTCCTCGTCGTCCCCGCCGTCATGCCCGAGGCGTTGTTGGCGACGACCCCGCCGATCGTGCAGGCGACGGCGCTCGCCGGGTCCGGGCCGAGGACCCGGCCGTGGCGGGCGAGGGCCGCGTTGGCCCGGACGACGGTGGTGCCGGGGCGGATCCGGGCGCGGGCGCCGTCGTCGAGGACCTCGACCCCGGCCCAGTGCCGGCGCACGTCGACGAGGATGTCCTCGCCCTGCGCCTGGCCGTTCAGACTGGTCCCGGCCGCCCGGAAGACCACCTCGCGGCCCTTGCCGTGGGCGTAGGAGAGCACGGCGGAGATGTCGTCGACGTCCTCCGCGACCACCACGACCTGGGGCACGAAGCGGTAGGGGCTGGCGTCGGAGGCGTACCGCACGAGGTCGGAGATCTTGGAGAGGACCTTCTCGGGGCCGAGGAGCGCCACCAGCTCCTCCCGCATGCGGCGCGGGGTGCCACGGGACTGGAGATCGGGGACCCGGTCGGGGGCGGGCCGACGCTCCGCAGCGGGGCGCAGGGAGTGCGGGTTCGGCTCCAGCAGTGGCATGTCACGGCTCCCCTCGGCGCTCCAGGCGCCCGCGCGGTCAGCAGCGGCGCTCCGGCACGTGGTCGACCAGAGCGGACAGCAGACCTTCGAGCACCTCGCGCTGATCGACGGTCAATGGAGCAAGGATGTCCTCTGCGGCCGCCCGACGCGCGCTGCGCAACGCGCGCAGCGTCTCCCGCCCGGTGTCCGTCAGCTCGATCCTGATCACCCGTCGGTTCGTCGGATCGGCGACCCGGCGCACCCGCCCGGCCGCCTCCAGGCCGTCCACGAGGCTGGTCACGGCCCGGGGGACGACCTCCAGGCGCTCGGCGAGATCGGCCATCCGGGGCGGCTGCTCGTAGTGCGCGACCATGCGCAGCAGCCGGGACTGCGCGGGCGTGATGCCGACCGGCTCGAGGAGTCGCTTCTGGCTGCGCTGCAGCCGGCGGGTGAGGCGGAGGAGCTGCTCGGCGAGAAGACCGTCGGCGTCGGGGCTGTTCATGGGGGAACAATATCAGGACCTTGTTCATTGTGAGTATAGGTAACAATGAGCTATGCTCTGATCGTCCTGACCTCTCACACCCTCGTAGGAGCCCATGCGTATCCATGCAGAGTCCGACTGGACACCTCCACCACGCGATTCCACGCAGCCGAAGGAGCCCGCCCAGGTGCGGCGCATCCTGCGGCTCTTCCGCCCGTACCGAGGCCGGCTCGCGCTCGTCGGCCTGCTCGTCGGCGCCTCGTCCCTGGTGTCGGTGGCCTCGCCGTTCCTCCTCAAGGAGATCCTCGACACCGCGATCCCCCAGGGCCGGACCGGGCTGCTCAGCCTGCTCGCCCTCGGCATGATCGCCACGGCCGTGATCACCAGCGTCTTCGGCGTGCTCCAGACCCTCGTCTCCACCACCGTCGGCCAGCGCGTGATGCACGACCTGCGCACCGCGGTCTACGGCCGGCTGCAGCGGATGCCGCTCGCCTTCTTCACCCGCACGCGCACCGGCGAGGTCCAGTCCCGCATCGCCAACGACATCGGCGGCATGCAGGCGACGGTCACCTCGACCGCCACCTCCCTCGTCTCGAACCTCACGGCCGTCGTCGCCACCGTCGTCGCGATGCTCGCGCTCGACTGGCGGCTCACCGTCGTCTCGCTGCTCCTGCTGCCCCTCTTCGTCTGGATCAGCCGGCGCGTCGGCCGCGAGCGCAAGAGGATCACCACCCAGCGCCAGAAGCAGATGGCCGCGATGGCCGCGACCGTCACCGAGTCGCTCTCCGTCAGCGGCATCCTGCTCGGCCGCACGATGGGCCGCTCCGACTCGCTGACCCGGTCCTTCGCAGAGGAGTCCGAGCGCCTCGTCGACCTCGAAGTGCGCTCCTCCATGGCCGGACGCTGGCGGATGTCCACCATCGGCATCGTCATGGCCGCCATGCCCGCGTTGATCTACTGGGCCGCGGGCCTCGCCCTCCAGGCCGGTGGCCCCGCCATATCGCTGGGCACCCTGGTCGCCTTCGTCTCGCTCCAGCAGGGCCTCTTCCGCCCGACGGTGAGCCTGCTCTCCACCGGCGTCCAGATGCAGACCTCCCTCGCCCTCTTCCAGCGGATCTTCGAGTACCTCGACCTGCCGGTCGACATCACCGAGCCCGCGGAGCCGGTTCGGCTCCGGAAGATCAGCGGCGAGGTGACGTTCGAGAACGTCGACTTCCGCTACGACCCCGAGGCCCCGGGTGGGCCCACGCTCGACACCATCGACCTGACCGTGCCGGCCGGTGGCAGCCTCGCCGTGGTCGGGCCCACCGGCTCCGGCAAGTCCACGCTCAGCTATCTCGTGCCCCGGCTCTACGACGTGACCGGCGGCCGGGTTCTGCTCGACGGCGTGGACGTCCGCGACCTCGACTTCGACACCCTCGCCCGGGCCGTGGGCGTGGTCTCGCAGGAGACGTACCTCTTCCACGCCTCCGTCGCCGACAACCTGCGCTTCGCCAAGCCCGACGCCACCGACGAGGAGATCCGCGCCGCCGCCCGCACCGCGCAGATCCACGACCACATCGCCGCCCTGCCCGACGGCTACGACACCCTCGTCGGCGAGCGCGGCTACCGCTTCTCGGGCGGCGAGAAGCAGCGCCTCGCGATCGCCCGCACCATCCTGCGCGACCCGCCCGTGCTCATCCTCGACGAGGCGACCAGCGCCCTGGACACCCGCACCGAACACGCCGTCCAGCAGGCCATCGACGCCCTCTCCGCCGGACGTACCACCATCACCATCGCCCACCGGCTCTCCACCGTCCGGGACGCGGACCAGATCGTGGTCCTCGACGCGGGCCGGATCGCCGAGCGCGGCAACCACGAGGAGCTCCTCGCCCGGGACGGGCGGTACGCCGCCCTCCTGCGCCGTGACGAACACACGAACGCGGGAGCGGTTGTTCCCCAGAACGTGTGATCGTCACCGGATTCGTTGCTCAACTCCCTTGTGGCAGCTGATGATTACGGTGCGCAAGCGACGGGCTGCAGACCGCGACCGCGCACAGTCCCACAGATGCACTTCGCACAAGGAGAAGCACCACCATGAACGTCATCACCAACCTGCTCGCCGGCGTCTTCCACTTCCTGGGATGGCTCGTCTGACCCACGCGCCCGGTACGCCACGCAGGAAGGCGGCGCCGTCGGTCCCCCGTCCCAGGGGGCCGGCGGCGCCGCCGCGTGTGCGGGGCTCCGCGGTTTCGCGTGCGGGCCGGGTTAGCGTGCGCCCATGACGTACCGGTCCTGGCAGCCCGAACACCGTCGCCGCCGCTCCCGGCTCACCCGGCGCGGCTGGATCACCCTGCTCCTCGGCGCCGCCCTCGCCGTCGCCGCTGCGATCACCGTCCCCCTGCTCCTGCTCGGCGAGGAGAAGCCCGCTCCCGAGAAGCCACGGTCCCTGGTCATCCCCGAGGGCTGGCGGGCGGGCCAGGTCTACGCGGCCGTCGACCGCTCCCTCGGCCTCGCCGCGGGCACCACCCGCAAGGCGGCGGTCGCCCCGGTGGCCCCGCTCGGTCTGCCGGCCGCCGCCCAGGGAAACCCCGAGGGATACCTCTTCCCGGCGACCTATCCGGTCGTGTCGGCGACGACCCCTGAGGGGCTGCTCCGCTACATGGTCCAGACGGCCGGCAAGCGCTTCGGCGCCGACCACATCACCGCGGGCGCCCAGCGCAACGGGGTGAGCGTGCACCAGACGGTGATCATCGCGAGCATCGTCCAGGCGGAGGCCGACACCACCGAGGACATGGGCAAGGTCGCCCGCGTCGTCTACAACCGCCTGGCCCGGGGCATGGCGCTCCAGATGGACTCGACCCTGAACTACGCCCTGGGGCGCTCCACCGTGGACACCACCCACGCCGACACCAAGATCGACCATCCCTTCAACACCTACGAACGCACCGGGCTGCCGCCCACCCCGATCGGAAACCCGGGGGAGCAGGCGATGACGGCCTCGATCCAACCGGCCAAGGGCGACTGGCTGTACTTCGTGACCGTGAAGCCGGGGGACACCCGGTTCACCGCCGACTACGCCGAACACCGGGCGAACGTCGAGGAGTTCAACGCGAACCGCCGCGCGGCGCGGGGAGAGGGCTGAGCGGCAGGAGGAGGTTGCACAGGGCGGGGTAAGGCTGGACGGCCGGTGCCGCAGACCGCGCTACGAGACGGCCGCCGGCTCCCGGTCCAGCAGGCGGCGGATCTCGGTGACGGCCGCGCGCCCGGCCCGGTTGGCGCCGATCGTCGAGGCCGAGGGGCCGTAGCCGACGAGATGGACGCGCTCGTCCCGTACCGCCCGCGTCCCCTCCACCTGGATGCCGCCGCCCGGCTCGCGCAGCCGGAGCGGGGCCAGGTGGTCGATCGCGGCGCGGAAGCCGGTCGCCCAGAGGATCACGTCGGCGTCCACGGTCCGGCCGTCGGCCCAGGCCACCCCGGTCGGCGTGATGCGGTCGAACATGGGGTTCCGGTCCAGGACACCGCGCTCGCGGGCGTCGCGGATCGCGTCGGTAAGCGGCAGGCCCGTGACGGAGACGACGCTCTGCGGCGGCAGCCCCTTCCGTACCCGCTCCTCGACCAGCGCGACCGCCGCCCGGCCCGCCATCTCGCCGAACGGTCCCTCGCGGTAGACGGGCTCGCGCCGCGTCACCCAGGTGGTCTCCGCCGCGACCTCGGCGATCTCCATCAGATGCTGGGTCCCGGAGGCGCCGCCGCCCACGACGATCACCCGCTGCCCGGCGAACTCCTCGGGCCCCGGATAGTTCGCCGTGTGCAGCTGGCGGCCCCGGAAGGTCTCCTGGCCCGGGTAGCGGGGCCAGAAGGGGCGGTCCCATGTGCCGGTCGCGTTGATCAGGGCACGGGTGGCGTACGCCCCCTCCGAGGTCTCCACCAGCAGTCGCCCGCCCTCGCCCTCGCGGACGGCACGCACCTCCACGGGGCGGTGGACGCGCAGGTCGAAGCGCTCCTCGTACGCCGTGAAGTATCCGCCGATCACCTCCGACGAGGGGCGGCGGTCGTCGGCGCCGGTCAGCTCCATGCCGGGCAGCGCGTGCATGCCGTGGACCTTGCCGTAGGTGAGCGAGGGCCACCGGAACTGCCAGGCGCCGCCGGGGCGAGGGGCATGGTCGAGCACGACGAAGTCCTGGTCCGGGGCGAGGCCGGTGCGGCGCAGGTGGTACGCGGCGGACAGCCCCGCCTGGCCAGCGCCGATGACGACCACGTCGACGTGGCGCGGGTCCATGCCGGTGTCCTGTCCGCTCCCGAAATCGTTCACGATTCCACCAACCGTGGCGGGCGCCCGGATCTTCCCGCCGCGCCCGCCACGGCGTTCCCGCCCCCTACCGCCCGCCGCCCGCCACGAGGAGGGGAGCGCCGCCGGGCGCGGAGGCCGGGCGCCCGTTCGCCGCCGGGACGGCGAGCAGCGGCGAGGCGGGGATCCTCGGCAGCAGCCCGCGCGCCGCCAGCTCGGGGGTCACGCCCTCCCCGAACCAGTACGCCTCCTCCAGGTGCGGGTAACCGGAGAGCACGAAGTGCTCCACCCCGAGGGCGTGGTACTCCTCGATCCGGTCGGCGACATCCGCGTGGCTGCCCACCAGCGCGGTGCCGGCCCCACCGCGTACGAGCCCCACGCCCGCCCACAGGTTCGGCGCGATCTCCAGCTTGTCCCGGTCCAGCGAGCCGCCGCCGTGCAGCGCCAGCATCCGCTGCTGCCCGACCGACTCGCTCCGGCCCAGCGTCTGCTGCGCCACCGCGATCGTCTCCGCGTCGAGGTCGGACAGCAGCCGGTCCGCCGCCGTCCAGGCCTCGCGGGCGGAGTCCCGCGAGATGGTGTGCAGCCGGATGCCGAACCGCACCTCGCGCCCGCGCTCCTCGGCGAGCCCCCGGATCCAGTCGATCTTCTCCTTGACCTGCCACGGCGGCTCGCCCCAGGTCAGATACACATCGGCGTGCTCCGCCGCGACCGGCCCGGCCGCCGCCGAAGAGCCACCGAAGAAGATCTCCGGCAGGGGGTCCGGTGGCAGGGCGGTCAGTGCGCCCGCCACCTGATAGTGCTCACCCTCGAAGTCGTACGGCTCCCCGGTCCACGCCCCGCGCACGACCTTCAGGAACTCGGCCGTGCGAGCGTAGCGCCGGTCGTGGTCCAGATGGTCCCCGAAACGGCGCTGCTCCACCGAGTCCCCGCCCGTGACGACGTTGAGGAGCAGCCGGCCCCGCGTGATCCGCTGGTACGTGGCCGCCATCTGCGCCGCGAGCACGGGCGAGATCACGCCCGGACGGAACGCCACCAGGAACTTGAGCCGCTCGGTGTGCTGGGCAAGCGCCGCCGTCGTCAGCCAGGCGTCCTCGCACCACGTTCCGGTCGGTGTCAGCACGGCCTCGAAGCCCAACCGCTCGGCCGCTTTGGCGATCTGCGCCAGATACTCGATGTCGGGGGCGCGTACACCGGTCACGGTCCCGGACCGGGTGATGCCGCCGTCGGTGTAGGCGTGCCGGTCGACGAGCGTACGGCCGTCGCCGCCGGTCGGCAGGAACCAGTGCAGATGGACGGTCATGAGGAGGAGCCCTTTCCGTAGACGCGCGCCGGGGTGGTGGACGGCGGCAGGTTCTTGTCGAAGCGGGTGTCGACGTAGTCGGCGAAGTCGAACCGCCGTGGGATCAGCTTCAGTTCCGCGAAGGCGTCGGCGATCCGCTGCTCGGAGGCGATGGCCTCCTTGTCGAGGGCGACCGCGATCCGGGTACCGCTGCTGCGCTTCACGGCGGCGAGCGCCACGTCGTAAGGCAGCCCGGTCTCCTTCGCCCAGACCTTGGCCCAGACGTCCGGATGGGCGTGCACCCAGTCCTGGGCGCGCCGCAGCCGCTCGATGTAGTCGCCGATCGCCGCGGCCTTCTCCTTGTCGGCGAGCGCGGCGGGCGAGGCGACCTGGAACCCGAGACCGTTGACCAGGCCCCTGCCGTCGGTCAGCACCCGGGCCGTGCCGTTGGCGAGGACCTGCGAGGTGTACGGGTCCCAGACGGCCCAGGCGTCGACCTTGCTGCTGGTGAACGCGGCGAGTGCGTCGGCGGGTTGGAGCAGGCTCACCTTGACGTCGTCGAGCGACAGCCCTGCCTTCTTGAGCGAGGCGATCAACTGGAAGTGGGCGGAGCTGCCCTGGGCGACGGCCACCGTCCCGCCCTTCAGGTCCTGGGGCGTGCGCAGCGGCGAGCCCTCCGGCACGAGGATCGCCTCCCCGGCCGGGTCGCCGTGGGTGGCGGCGACGACGGTGATCTTCGACCCGGCGCCGGCGGCGAAGACGGGCGGGGTGTTGCCGACGGCCCCGATGTCGACGGCCTGGGCGTTGACCGCCTCCAGGAGCGGCGGCCCTGAGGTGAAGGTCGACCAGGAGATCCGGTAGGGCAGATCGTCGAGTTCGCCGGCCGCGCGAAGGATGGCTTCCGAGCCGCCCTTCTGGTCGCCTACGCGCAGGACGAGGGAGCCATTGCCGTCGCTCCCCGAGTCGGCGGACGAGGGGGAGGAGCAGGCGGAGGCGAGCAACGCGAGGGGAAGGAGGAGGACGGCGGGCAGAAGTGAACGCTTCATCGGCGGAGTCCTTCGGGTAACGGGACGCGGGGGTCAGGCGGCGTGGTGGACGGCGGGGAGCTCCGTCTCGACGCCGAGCTCGGCGAGGAGACGGGAGCGCAGGACGGCGAACTCCGGATCACCGGCGAAGCGCGGGCGTTCGAGGTCGACGGGGGTGTCGTAGGCGATGACGCCGTCCCGCATCACCAGGGCCCGGTCGGCGAGCAGCAGCGCCTCGTCGACGTCGTGCGTCACCAGGAGCACGGCGCACCCACGCCGCTGCCACAACTCGGCCACCAGACGCTGGGCCTTGATGCGCGTGAGCGCGTCGAGCGCCCCGAAGGGCTCGTCGAGGAGCAGGAGGTCCGGTTCCCGTACGAGGGCGCGGGCGAGCGAGGCACGCTGGGCCTCGCCGCCGGACAGGGTCTTCGGCCAGGCACCCGAACGATGACCGAGCCCGACCTCCTCCAACGCCCGTTCGGCAAGGGCTCGTTCGGGCCTGCCGGGCAGCCCGAGCAGCACGTTGCGCCACACCCGTTTCCAGGGCATCAGGCGGGGAGCCTGGAAGGCGACGGCCCGCCGCCGGGGGACGAGGACGGTACCTGAGATGTCCCGGTCGAGCCCCGCGAGCACCCGCAGCAGCGTGGACTTGCCGCAGCCGCTGTGGCCGAGGAGCGCGGTGAACTCCCCGGCCCGCAGGGTCAGATCGAGCTGGTCGATGACGGGGCGGCCGTCGAAGGAGCGGGTCAGCCCCTCGATGGTCACTGCCCGGTGAAGGTCGGTCGCCATTGCAGCAGCAGCCTTTCGAGAGTACGGACGACGGCGTCGGCCAGCAGGCCGAGGAAGGCGTAGACGACGAGGCAGACGACGATGACGTCGGTACGGAAGAACTCCCGCGCCTGGTTCATCAGGAAGCCGATGCCGGCGTCGGCGTTGATCGACTCGCCGAAGACCAGCGCGAGCCAGGCGGTCGCGAGGGAGTACCGCAGCCCGGTCATGGCACCCGGCAGCGCCCCGGGCAGGACGACGTGGCGGATGAGCCCCCAGCGCTTCAGCCCCAACGACTCCCCGGCCTCGACGAGTTGGGCGTCGACCCCGCGGATCCCGGCGTAGACGTTGAGGTACAGATGGAAGGCGACACCGAGCGCGATCAGCGCCACCTTGGGCGCCTCGCCGATACCGAGCCAGATGATGAACAGCGGGATGAGCCCCACCCAGGGGACGGTCCGCAGCATCTGCACGGCCGCGTCGACGAGATCCTCACCGAGCCGGGAGAGCCCGGAGACCAGCGCGAGGGACACACCGATGGCTCCTCCCAACAACAGCCCGACGGCGACGCGTTGGAGTGACACACCCATGGCGTTCGGCAGCGTGCCGTCGGCGATCAGCTCTGCACCGGCGCGGGCGATGGTCCCGGGGGACGCGAGCACGTCGGCGGCGAGCACGCCGGTCGAACTGAGCACCTGCCAGGCGACGAGCAGGAGCAGGGGTCCGACGGTCCGACGCAGCCAGCGGGGTACGCGGGACAGCCGTCCGGATCCACTGCGGGCCTCAGGAATCACCTCCTCAAGTAGTGAAACAGGGGATATGTCCGGCAGTGCTTGGGGCGGGGCATGGCCGACCGTCATGAAGGAACTCCGCAGGAAGGCGAAAGAGAGGGAGGGGAGGGCTGGGCGCGCGTCAGCGTCCGTTCGTGGCGGCGCCGGGACGGCGCGGCGACGACGGGTGTCGGCGCGGAGAGCTCAGAAGGTGTGAGAGGGCGTCAGCAGCCGCGACGACAGGCGGCGGAGGCCACCCGCAGCAGGTCGATGTGACCGCGCGTGGTGAGCAGGGCTTGACGCAACATGGCGCGAACGTAGCGACTCGTTCGGGTGGCGGTCAACGGTGTCTCGGAGCGTGGACGAACCGTCCCGCGCCGTGAGCGGGCAGGATGGCCTCATGTCCACCTTCTCCTCCCGCGTCCTCACGCTCACCACCGGCACTTCGGAGACGGTCACCGACCTGACCAGTGCCTGCACGGACTTCCTCACCGAGATCGCCCCGGGCCGCGACGGCCTCCTCAACCTCTTCGTCCCGCACGCCACCGCGGGCCTGGCCATCCTCGAAACCGGCGCGGGCAGCGACACCGACCTCCTGGCGGCGCTGCACCACCTCCTCCCGGCCGACGACCGCTGGCAGCACCGACACGGCTCCCCGGGCCACGGCCGTGACCACGTCCTCCCGGCCATGGTCCCGCCCCACGCGACGGTGCCGGTCCTGGACGGCCGGCTGGAGCTGGGCACCTGGCAGTCGATCTGCCTCGTCGACACGAACAAGGACAACCCGGAGCGGCAGGTGCGGCTGAGCTTCCTGGGCTGATCAAGCCGATCGAGATCTTCCTGGGTGTGGCCGCGGATTCTCCTTACGCTCCGGCGAAACGGGATACATCGTCCACCGGGTGAATGCCGGGGCTACAACGCGAGGTGGTGGGGCGACAATTCCGGCACCTGCGACATGGGATTCCGGAACTGCAACCCCGGATGCCACCTCTTCGGCTGTGACTGGTGCGGCGACGTTTTCGGCACGACTTCCGGAAAAAGGATTCTCCATGTGGGTGCAGCGTGTCATCGGTTTCACCGGGTGGGAGCCGTCGGCGCACTCTGTCGACCGGGATGAGGTCGAGAGGGAGCTGCAGATTCCGCTGCCGGCCGACTACAAAGAGCTGTGCGAAGCTTTTGGCGGAGGCACGTTCTGTGATTCCGTGTCCTTTCTCGGGAACATGGAAGGACCCGTGTTCAATCTCGTCACGCGGTGGAAGGCGACATGTCCCCCTCGGAATTCCTGTACCGCGTTCTCGCGGACAAGGAGTTCAAGCCTTTCGGTGTCGCGGAGTACGGCCTTGACCCGACGTTCCGTCCGGGCCGCTCGGTCGCGGCAGTTGAGCAGAGACACGCAGGGAGGGGTGCTGGTGCAGTCGCAACGTGCGGGCCGCGGTTTCAGAGTCGCCGCCTGGGCGCTGGTCCCGGTGGGGTTGGTGCTGTTGCTGGGAGTTATGGGGAGTAGGGGCCACCGGTGACCTGGGCCGGGAACAGATCACCGTCGCAGGCGACGCGATGCGGCCCACCTATCGGCCGGGTGGGCGGCCGGCCGTGGGGCCGGTCGACGCAGGCGAAATACGTCGAGTCGACGTCGTCCTCGTCAGTGTTGCCGGGCCGCTACGGGGACGCACCCGCCCGCAGCGCGTGATCGGCCTGGGCGGAGACCGTGTGGAGTCCAGCGACGGTACGCGGGTCGCGGTGAACGGTAAGGGCCTGACCTTCTCGACCGTGCGTGCGAACCCGTACGTGGCCGTTACTCATTGCTCCGGATCGGTCGGTCCGCATGGCTTCTCAGCCGCCCCGCGGCCGGAATAGGCTTGCTCTGCGTGCCGGTCGCCTCGCGGTGTGTGACGGAGGGGGCTTCTGATGTCGGGTGACCGGTTTCGCCTTTCGTCATCGGATCCGTGACTCATGGAATTGGGTGACCCATGCCTCCTCGGCTCGTTGGCCATCAAGGATCTCTGGCGGGACAGCAGTTCCCGATCGGCGCCACACCACTGACCCTGGGCCGCAACGGCGACAACAACGTAGTGATCACGGTGGGGAACGTCTCACGCTTCCACGCCGAAGTGCGTCGCGAGCGCCACGGGTTCGTCCTGTACGACAGCGGCAGCAGCAATGGAACGCGTGTCAACGGGGCGCGTGTGACCTCGCATGAACTGCAGCCCGGCGATCTCATCGAGATAGGAACCGAGACGTTCCGCTTCGAGGCGGCCGACGCGATGGAGACCATCCTCGACCTCTCCGTGCTGGGGCCGATCACTCCCTCCAAGGCGACCCTGGAGGCAGGGCCCGTGCTGAACGTCACGATCTCGGGCGGCGGTCCCGTCGGCCTGAGTTTCGCCCTGCTCCTCGAACACCTCATGGGGCCACGCGTGGCCATCACGGTCTACGACGGCCGATGGGTTCAGGACGGGGCGAAGGTCGTCTGGAAGAGCGACGGGCAGGGCAACGTCAGGCGGCAGCAGGTCGTCACTGTGCAGAGCCGCCAGTACCTGAACCTCCCCGACGAGGTGCAGGGGCGGCTGTTCAGAGGCGATGCCTACACCGAGATGTGGCCGGTCGGCCCCGACTCGCTCCGTGGCTACAACCCGAGGAACCTCCGCATCGCCTACATCGAGGACACCCTCCTCGAACTCGCCAACGAGAAGCCGGACCGGATCCGGCTGGTTCCTGACGCGTTCGACCCGGCCGAGTACCACAAGGCCGAGGCCACGGACCATGTGCTCGCCGTGTGCGAGGGAGGCCGCTCCCGGACACGGGAGTATTTCACCGACAAGTTCGGCAACGCCGACAAGTCCATCTACTCGCTGCACGGTCAGCATGTTCAGGACGTCGTCCTGGGGCTGCGCGTCAAGTCGACCCTGACGGACCCCATGACGGTCCTGCTGACCGTCGCGCAGAACCGCTTCCTTCTCAACTCCCTGCGCGGAGAGGGGTTCTTGAACATGCGGCTCACCGACGCCGAGGCCGCCGAAGTGGTCGGTATCGATCCGGTGCGGCACGTGTTCGAGGACTGCATCGCCTCACGCCCCTGCGTGATGGGGCGGGACGGTCACGGCGACTTCCAGTGCTCGACGCACAGCACGCTCTTCCTGCCCGCCATGGTCAGAGGGTCCGCCCTGTGGAAGCGGGTGCTGGAGGGGCTGGCGCTCTTCGGTGTCGCCGAGAAGGACCTGAGCGCCGTCACGGCCTTCCGGCTCGACATGGTCCAGCGGCCCCGGTTCACCACCCGGCTCCGGTCGGCCACGGCGACCACCCCGGGGACGTACGGGTTCCTGCTCGGCGACGCGGCCAACGCCATCCATTTCTGGCCGGGACGCGGCCTCAACAGCGGGCTGGGCTCCGCCATCTCGCTTGCCCGGTCCCTCAACGGCGCATGGACCGGCCGGCCGTTCCGGGACGCCGACTTCGCACGCCACGAAGCAGCCATGTCCATGCTCCAGTACCGGCACAAGAGCCGCGCGTGGAACACGATGATCACCACCGACGAGAACGGTGTCAGCCGTGCCATCAAGGAGAAGATCGCCCAGAGCATCGAGGAGTCGGAAGGGAAGGACCTGGACAGGAACGCGGACACCGACGCGCTCATGGAACGGCTGCGGGGAATCCGCGACCGGCTGGCATCACGCGTCCCCGGCATGCCCGACGACTCGACCCTCCGAAAGCATCTCGCAACACTCAACTCCGACACCCTCCGCATCTTGTGGGAGAGCGGGGCGTGGGACACCCTGATCGTCGGGGGCGAAGAGGTGGACATCGACATCTTCTACCAGCAGGACTCGCCGGCCACGGCCGCCCTCACGAGGTCCCCCGCCGCGAAGTGAATCGGTACGTCGTCGTACCCGCCCTCGGGCGGGCCGCGGCTCGGCTGGGGCGCGTACCTTTGAGGTGTGGAAACCGCCCGTGAAACCGCCCTCCCGCTGCGGCGGCTGGTCGTTCTGCGGCACGCCAAGAGCGCGTGGCCCGAGGGTGTGCCCGACCATGACCGTCCCCTCGGCCCGCGAGGTCTTCGCGACGCCCCGGCGGCCGGCCGTTGGCTGAGGGATGCCCACTGCCTGCCCGA
This sequence comes from Streptomyces sp. NPDC054975, assembly GCF_053609105.1. Lineage (NCBI taxonomy): Bacteria > Bacillati > Actinomycetota > Actinomycetes > Kitasatosporales > Streptomycetaceae > Streptomyces > Streptomyces sp. NPDC054975. The sequence goes on along the minus strand of NZ_JBSGWV010000020.1, from coordinate 55,768 downwards.
ACTCGTCCTGTGCTCCACCGCCCGCAGAGCGCGTTCGACCTGGGAGCTGGCCGCCGCCGAGATGCCCGGGACTCCGCCCACCCGCCACGAGCGGCGCGTCTACGCGGCGGACAGCCACAGCCTTCTCGACGTCGTACGCGAAGTGCCGGACGAGGTGGGGACGTTGCTGCTGGTCGGACACAACCCGGGCCTGCAGGAGCTGGTCCTGCTGCTGGCCGGAGAGGCGCTCGACGACACCCTGCAGCGCGCGGAGACCAAGTTCCCCACCTCGGCCATCGCCGTGCTGGCACGGCGCGGCGCATGGGCCGACTTCGCGCCCGGCGCCGCGCTCCTGACCGACCTCGCAGTCCCGCGTGGACAGCGGTGAGCCGGCCCGGGCAAGGGCCGTTCAGCCCTGGCGCGAGGCGTCGACGCCCGGGTTGCCGCGCCGTACCGCGTCGTGGGCGGCGAGTGCGGCGTGCAGGGTGACCAGGTCGGCGCCCCGGGACGCGTCAAGACCGGTGAGATCCGTCGCCTTGCGCAGGCGGTAGTCCACCGTGTTCGGGTGGACCTGGAGCCGCGCCGCGGCCCGGCGGCGGTCGAGGCTGCAGGCGAGGAAGGTGCGCAGGGTGGTGAGCAGCTCCGGGCGGGTGTCCAGCGGGTCGAGCAGCGCGGCGAGCCCGTCCCTGGCGGGGCTCGGACGGCTCAGCTGGTATTCGAGCAGCACGTCGTCGAGCAGGTACAGCCCTGGTCCACGGCCGGAAGCCTCGGCCACCTCACGCACCTCGCCCGCCAGCCGGGCGGCGTCCGCGACGCCCTCCGGTGGCGCGGCGGTCGCCGCGGCAAGCACCTCGGCGCCGCACATCCGGCCCAGTTCCACGACCAGTTGGGACAGCCGGTCCCGGTCGTCAGGGCCGAAGTCGGCGGCCGGCGCCTTGTGCGGGATGAGGACCAGCCCGCCGCCACCTGACAGCACGGACAGCGGCACGCCCACCGTCTGGCGCTGCAGTTCGTTGCGCAGCCGCCGTAGTTTGCGGCGTGCGGCGACCGCGTGGTCCACGCCGGGCACCAGCTCGTCCGGATGCCGTCCCACGGAGATGCTCAACACCAGGTAGCAGGGCGGCAGTCGGACACCGGCGCGGTCGGCCGCGGCCTGGGGGCTGCCGCCCTCCAGGAGTCGGGACAGCAGCGACTGCAGGGCGACCTGCTCGTCGCTCAGGGCCGTCTGCCGCTCCTGTACGTACCCGGCGGCGACCTCGCAGCTCACCAGTCTGAGATACGTGAGCATGTGACGCTGGACCAGCAACAGGTCGCTCAGGTCGCCCGGTTCGGCGGCCGGAAAGACATGGGCGGCGCACTCCTCCGCACCGATGTGATAGGCGCCCACCACGGCCTCCAGCGGCACTCCCTCGTCGGCGCGCCGGGCCGACGACTCGCGTATCGCCGTCTGCTCCGCCTGATCCGGCAACTCCCCGGTGCGCACCATCTCGGCGAAGCACCGGATGCCGCGGGTCACCTGCTTGGCGATGTCGCTGCCGAGCTGTTCCGGCGGCAGCCTTCCGTAGACGGGCAGCCGTTCGACGAGCCGGATCATGACCGCGCGCTCCAGTGCGCCGGCGGCGGCCTGGAGCCGCTCGTATACCGGAACGCCGCCGAAGCGTGGCGCCGAGTTGCGAGCCGCGGCGTTGGACACGGTCACAATCCACCTCGCAATTCTCTGTTGCCCGCCCTGGGCGCGCCGCGGCGTACCGCCGTCATCATGTTTCCGGGACATCTCCTACTGGTTGGTAACACGTCAGGCCGGTGAATTGCCAGGTGCCCGCCCACCGGCGCGTCGCCCCCCCCACTCACGAATCGAGGAAGCCTTGCCCAGGACCGCCGTTCGTCTGATCCCCATCGCTGTCGTCACCGCGGCGGCCATGACCGCCGCGCCGGCGGCCACCGCCACCGTCTCCACGCCGGCTGCGACCACGGCCACGGCTGCATCCACCGCGAGCGACCCGTTCTACACCTACGACGGCAGCGAGCCCCTGTCGTCGTTCGCCCCGGGCACCGTGCTGAAGACGCGGACGCTCCCGTACCACCTCGTCGGGATTCCCACGCCGCTGAAGGCGATCCAGCTGCTCCACCGCAGCACGGATGCCCAGGGACGCCCGGCCGCCAACGTGACCACGGTGGTGCGCAGCCTCACGGGTGACGGAAGCAAGGCCGTGTCCTACCAGTCCTTCTACGACTCGCTGAACCCGGAGGACGGGCCGTCCCGAGCCATCGCCGGTAACCTCACCCTCGGCGGCGTGATCCCCAACGTCGAGGCCGTCTTCATGGCGACGCTGCTGGCGAAGGGCTACAGCCTCGTCATCCCGGACACCCAGGGACAGCGCGCCGCCTTCGCCGCGGGACCCGAGTACGGAACCAACACCCTGGACTCGATCCGTGCCGCGACCAGGTCCCCGGAGACGGGGCTGAGCGACCACACCCGGTTCGGTCTCATGGGCTACTCGGGCGGCGCCATCGCCACGAACTGGGCGGCCGCGCTGGCACCGTCGTACGCCCCCGACGTGAACCGGAAGCTCGTCGGCTTCGCCGAGGGCGGCCTGCTCGTGACCCCGGCGCACAACCTGAAGTACGTGGACGGCTCCCTCTCCTGGTCGGGCGTCATCCCGATGGCGATCATCGGCGTCTCCCGCTCCTTCGACATCGACGTCAAGCCCTACCTGAACAGCTACGGCCTGAAGGTGTACGCGGAGCTGGAGAAGGGCTCCATCATCGACGCCCTCGGCCACTACCCGGGTCTGACCTGGAAGAAGATGGCGAAACCCGAGTACGAGAACATCAACTCGGTTCCCCAGCTCGTCACGGCGGTGAACCGGATCAACCTCGGCTCCGCCGCCACGCCGACCGTCCCGGGGTTCATCGCCCAGGGCGACGCGGGCGTCCTGGAGGGCACCTTCAGCAACCACCGGGGAATCGGCACGGGCGACGGAGTCATGGTCGCCGGGGACGTGCGCGCGCTCGCGCGGCAGTACTGCGCCACGGGCAACTCCGCCATCACCTACCGGCAGTACGAGCTGCTCAGCCACGTCGGCGTGCCCGTCGTCTGGGCCCCGCTCGCGATGGACTGGCTCGACGACCGCTTCGCGGGGCGGACGGCTCCGTCCGACTGCGGACGCATCCCCGCAGGCAACTCGCTGGCACCGGAGGAGCCGGCGCCGCTGTCCTGATCCGCTTGTGGTCCTGCCGCTCGGATCGCGTGGCAGGACCGGGTGAGGCAGCCGGGCACCACGGCATGAGCCAAGCGTCGGACACGAGGCCTCGCCTCCGCCGTCAGTCAGGCGGCGGGACGAGGTCTCCGCGCATCCGCCGGGTACGGAGCACCAGCTCCAGCTCGAAGCGGCGGTCCGGGTCGTCCAGGTCGTCGCCCCACAACTCACGGAGCTGTCGCAGCCGGTAGCGCACGGTCTGCGGGTGGACCCCCAGCCGGGCGGCCACCTCCGGGGCACCCCCGCGCGTTTCCAGCCAAGCCAGCAGCGTCTCCGCGAGCCGGTGTGCGTGCGCCGGGCCGCCGGACTCGTCCAGCTGCGCCAGCCTCCGCCGGGCAAGATCGTCGATCAACTCACTCGCGGGCAGCAGCACCAGGGCTTCGACGTGCTCGCCGCAGTGCAGCAGCCGCCCGCGCGGCAGCAGACCCTGCTCGATCATCCCGACGGCGGCCTCGGCCCACCGCAGCGACGTGACGGCCTCCGCCACGGGGACCGACGGGCCGATCGCCCCCGACCAGCCGGCGACCGCCCGGTCCAGCAACTCCGCGCGTCCGGGAGCGTCCGGGTCCGGTACGACGAGGCGCGGCCGCTCGCCCTCCATGTCGACCAGCACCTCCTCGCCCACGGCAGGGGCGACGGCCTCCGCGGCGGGGCGGAGCAGCACGGCCACCGCCACCTTCTCGGGCAGTTGCCAGCCCACGTCGGCCGCGCGGTCGGCGAGGAAGGCCGACGGATCCGAGCGGTGCTCGGCGAGCAGGAGATCGACGAGAAGACGTTGCAGACGCAGCCGCTCCCCGGCCTGGCGGGCGATGGCTTCGGCGTAGCCGCGTACCGACTGGGCCACCATCACGTCGAGGTACTCGAAGGCGGACTCGGCGAGCTCGTACATGGCCGAGGACGGGATCTCGGCCTGCTGGCCGATCTCCGCCATGCGCCGCCAGGAAAGGCGCACGCCCAGCCGGTAGATCCCCTGCAGGGAGTCCAGGCTGCGCCCCTGAGCGACCTCGCCACGCCCGAAGTCCCGGAACATTTCCGGGAGTTCACTGGGCCGGTCCGAGCCCGTGGTCATCTGCTCCACGAAGAGCTCCAGCGCGTGCCGGATCGCCACCAGGGCCTTCGGCTCTCCGGACTCGTCGACCGTGAACACGAGGCCCGGGTACTCCCGCCGGATGGCGGCGAGGATGTCCTGTGCCAGCTCGGGGACCTGCTCCAGGGCCCGGTCCGCGAACTGCTGAATCCGTTCTTGTGGCACATCGCGCCACGCTGACGAGGCTTCCAAACCACCGCTCCTGGATGTCCGGTCTTCATGAGCTCGGTCAGCCGGGCCTGCACAGGCACAAACTAGCCCGCGCCGGGGCCAGGTGTGCCGGAGGGCCCTTGGATGGGCGGGTCGGGGAATGTGACGAGCGGCACATTCTGCTGCTCGGGTGCGGCGTCGAGAGCGGCGACGATTCCGAAGGCGGCGCCTGTGGCCAGAGCGGCGGCGGCGACGCAGGTCAGGAGGGCGGCGAGCAGTCTGGACATGAGGATGATCGGCCTCTCAGTCGATGAGGTCTGTCACCCAGCGCGCCGGCCCGGTCCGGCGCGGTCAGTATGCGAGGCGCATTGACAGGTGGTCAAGCTCCACCTAGCTTCGCCGTTCACAGCAGTGTTACTACCGGGTAAGTCGCTCGTCGCCCCGGACAGGCTGTGATTCGTGCGCGCGGCCCGTCCCGCACCGCCCTGAACTCCCGCATCTCGCGTCCGTATCGGAGTACCAGAATGCGTCGTTCAACATCACCTTTGTCCCTGATTCTGCTGGGCGCCGGTGTCTTTCTGCTGGTGTTCACCCAACTGCTCGCCTGGTACGTGGAGCCGCGCGCCAAACGCACGCCGACCGACACGGTCTCCACGACGGTCTTCGAAGGGCGAGGCAGCTACTTCGACACCGGGTCCGTCGCCACGGTGGACGACCAGACGATCACGATCACCCGCCGGGTGCTGGGGGACGTCGCCGCAGGTGAGCGGAGCGGCAACGCGATCTGGGACGTGTCGACCCAGATCGACACGCCGAAGACGCTGCCGCTGGCCGACCCGCGGAAATCCCTGCAGTGGACCACCGAACGCTGGGTGACCGACCGCCGGACGAACCTCCCGGTGCACTGCTGCGAGGAGAAGCCCGGGTTCGAGGGTGAGGCGTACCTGAAGTTCCCGTTCGATGTCGAGAAGCGTACGTACGCCTGGTGGGACAGCAGTCTCGGTGCCACCGTGCCGCTGGCGTTCGACAAGGCCACCAGGATCGACGGGCACGAGGGCTACCGCTTCGTCGGCGCCGTCGAGGCCACCGCGACGGGCACCCGGCTGGTGCCCGGCGTGCTGGTGGGCAGCAAGGAGCCGGGGCAGGTGCTGGCCGAGGAGTGGTACTCCAACGCGAGGATCGAGCTGACCGTGGACCCCCGCACGGGGCGGATCATGAACGCGATGATCGCGCCGACCAAGACGCTGCGGGCCCCGGGCTCGAAGAAGGACGCGGTCACCCTGCTCTCCAGCGAGCGGCTGGAGTTCACCGAGGCGACCCGGCGTGAGCAGGTGAAGCTGGCCTCCGAGGACAGCGGCCGGCTGGAGCTGCTCGGCGAGACCGCGCCCCTGGCGGGCGGGATCGCGGGCGGTCTGCTGGTCGCCGCGGGCGCGGTGCTGCTGACGCGGGGCCGCCGAGAGCCGCAACACTCAGAAGAGTGATGAAACAGGGTCCGCCGATCGACTCGAACTTGTCACCGGCGTGAGTAGCCGGACGAATCGCTTGAACGAACACTGACGTTACCCCTCGGTAAGACCAGTGTTTCCCGGTGGAAGGGGCTCTCACCTCAGGGTCTCCCGCCGTACTGGTGTCGGACAGGACACCCTCACGTCCTGGTCCGGCATCGCAGCACCCGCTGTACCCGCACCCGCTGCACCCGCACTCCGCTGTACCCGCACCCGCTGTACGCGCACACCGAGCCAGCCCAGCGCTTCATCCCGGAAGCCCGGCCGTCCCCCCACCCGCCTGCGTCCCGCAGCCCCCGAGTTGGAGCACCTCTATGCCCCAGCGCGCGTCCGCCCTGGTCCCCGGCCAGAAGGACCCTCTTTCCCTTCCCGCTCAAGCCCTCACCGGTTCCGTCCCCTCCCCCCAGGCGCCTCTGCCGCGCAGGATCACCTTCCTCGCCCGCCGCGACGTGGCCAACCGTGCCGCCGGTGGCTCGGAACTGCTCATCGACCGGATCGCCGACGGTCTGACCGCCGGCGGCCACGAGGTCACGCTCGTCTGCGGCGGCCCTGCCGCGGCGCGCGACTACCGGGTGGTCTCCGCGGGGGGTGACGCAGGTCACTTCCTGCGCGCCAGGGGGACCTTCGCCCGCGAGGTCGGCGACTGCGACCTGCTGGTCGAGGTGTGCAACGGCATGCCGTACCTGGCGCCGCTGTGGCACCGCGGACCGACGTTGTGCCTGGTCAACCACGTGCACACGGATCTCTGGCAGATGCGCTTCCCGGGTCCGGCGGCACGGCTCGGACGCAGGCTGGAGCACTGGGCGCTGGCAGGCACGCACCGCGACAACCTGATGGTGGCCGTCTCCGAGTCCACCGCCTCGGAGCTGCGCGGCATCGGCGTGGCCGCGGACCGCATCCGGATCGTCCACAACGGTGTCGAGGACCCCGGCCCGCCGCTCCCCGAGGCGAAGGAACCGCTGTTCCTGGCAGTCGGCCGACTGGTCGAGTACAAGCGCATCGACCTGCTCCTCAGGCTGTGGGAGCGGGTCCGCCCCGTCACCGGCGGCCGGCTCGTCATCGTGGGCGACGGTCCCGAACGGGAGCGGCTCGAAGCCATGGCCGGCCCCGCCGTGACGTTCGCCGGACGGGTGTCGGAGGCCGAGAAGCACCGGCTGATGTGCGAGGCGTGGCTCCTGCTGCACCCCTCCCTCGTCGAGGGCTGGGGTCTGGTCGTCACCGAGGCGGCCGCCCGTGGCACCCCCGCCATCGGTTTCGACATACCCGGCCTGTGCGACTCCGTCGAGGACGGGGAGACCGGGGTGCTCGCCCGGGGCGAGAGTTCGTTCGCCGCCGCGTGGTGCGCCCTGTCCCTCAGTAGCGAACGGCGCGCGGCCATGGGACGCGCCGCCGCGCAGCGCGCCAAACGCTTCCGCTGGAGCGCGACGGTCCGTCAGTTCCAGGAGGTCGCCGCCGAGGCCGTGGCCCGCGCCGCCCTCCAGGGACGCGGCGGGAGCGGCCATGGCTGAGATCGGCGAACGTGGCTTCAAGGATCCGTCGTTGAGACGGTCGGCGGCCCTCTTCCGGGCGTTCATGCGCGAGCCCAGCGACCCCGAGCGGTGCTACACCCTGCTGGCCCGCGACTCGGTCGCCCAGGTGGCACGCCATGTCGACCTGGCCGGCAAGATCGTCGTGGACGTCGGCGGCGGCAGCGGCCACTTCACCGAGGAGTTCCGCCGCCGTGGCGCGCAGAGCTACCTCTTCGAGCCCGACCTGCGGGAGCTGAGCGCCCGCGGCCCGGTCACCGAGGACGCGGTGCTGGCCGACGGCTATCTGCTGCCGCTCGCCGACGGGGCGGCGGACGTCTGTTTCTCGTCCAACGTGCTTGAGCACGTGTCGGACCCGCAGACCTTCATCAGCGAGATGGCACGGGTCACCCGCCCCGGCGGACTGATCTACCTGTCGTTCACCAACTGGCTCTCCCCCTGGGGAGGTCACGAGACCGCGCCGTGGCACTACCTCGGGGCCGACCGGGCCCGCGAACGCTACGAACGGCGCACCGGCCGCCCGGCCAAGCACACGCTCGGCGAGAACCTCTTCCCCGTCCACATCGGCCCCACCCTTCGGCACGTCCGTGCCCGCGACGACGTGCAGGTCGTCACGGCGCGCTCCCGTTACTGGCCGTTCCTCGCGAGCACGATCACCCGGGTGCCGGGACTCCGCGAGATCGCCACCTGGAATCTGCTGCTGATTCTCAGGCGAACCCCATGAGGGCGACGCCCATGCGCATGCGAAGCGAGGAACGGTCATGACCACCACGGTCCAGGCGCCCACCTGGGTGCCGCAGCCCGGCCCGACGCCGTCGCAGGCGTCCGGCGAACCGCGCGGACGACGCCTGCTGTTCGGCTTCTGGGCCGTCGTGCTCGTGTCGTTCCTCGCGGTGTCACCGGGAAGGATGACGTTCGAGACCAAGCTCGGCGTCGCCCTCGACCCCTGGCGTTTCATCGGCGACCTCGGCTCGCTGTGGAACGGCAACGTGGGCCTCGGCGGCATCGCCAACCAGTACGTCGGCTACGCCTTCCCGGCACTGCCCTACTACGCGCTCATGGACCTGCTCCAGGTGCCGGTGTGGCTGGCCGAACGGCTCTGGCTGTCGTTCATCGTGACCGCCGCCTTCTGGGGCGCGCTCAGGCTCGCCGAACGGCTGGGCGTGGGGACGCCCGCGTCCCGTGTCCTCGGCGCGGTCGTCTACGCGCTGTGGCCCACCTTCACGATCGTCATCGGATCGACCTCCGCCGCAGCCCTGCCCGGCGCCCTGCTGCCCTGGGTGCTGCTGCCGCTGACGTCCGCGAAGGCGAGCCCCCGGACGGCCGCCGCACGCTCGGCCCTGCTGATCCCCTTCATGGGCGGCGTGAACGCCGCGTCGACACTGGCGGCGCTGCTGCCGGTGGGTCTGTACCTGCTCAGCCGCCCGCCCGGCCGGCGCCGGTGGGCGCTGCTCGGCTGGTGGATACCGGGCGTCGTCCTGGCCACCGTGTGGTGGGTGGTGCCGCTGCTCCTGCTTGGCGTGTACGGCGAGAACTTCATGCCGTACGTGGAGCAGGCCGACACCACCACCGCCACCATGTCCGCGACCGAGCTGCTGCGCGGCGCCGGCAACTGGGTGGCGTACCTGAACTTCGGTGAGGCATGGCTGCCGGCCGGCTGGACCGTCGCGACCTCCGTCGTCACCGTTCTCGGCACGGCGTTCGCCGCGGCCCTGGGCCTCGCGGGCCTGGCCCGGCGGGACCTGCCGGAGCGCCGCTGGCTGATGCTGACCGTCCTGGCCGTCGTCCTGGTGGCGCTCGCCGGGTACGGCGGAGCCTTCGGCGGCCCGGTTCACGGAGTCGTCCAGGACTGGCTGGACGGGCCGCTGAAGCCGTTCCGCAACATCTACAAGTTCCAGCCGGGCCTCGCCCTCGCGCTCGCCCTCGGACTGACCCATCTGACAGCCGTGCTCTCCGAGAGCCGGGGGTCCCGCGCACTGCGTGGTCGCCGCTGGGTCCCCGCGACCGCGGCCGTGCTGGTCCTGCCGGGTCTGGCGCTGCCGTACGTCAACGGCTCGATCCTGCAGCCCGGGGCTTTCACCAAGCTGCCCACCCACTGGGACAAGGCGGCCGACTGGCTCAAGGACAACGCCCCGAACAGCCGGGCACTGGTCGTACCGGCGACGGCGCACGGCATCTACACCTGGGGGTCCCCCATCGACCAGCCCTTCGACGTGCTGGCCGACACGCCTTGGGCGCAGCGTGACTTCGTCCCCTTCGGTACTCCCGGCGCACGCCGTATGACGGACGCCGTCGAGCAGGCGCTGCTCTCGGGCTCCGAGGTTCCGGGCCTCCAGGCGTACCTGGCACGGGCCGGCATGCACGAGGTGGTCGTACGCAACGACCTCGACCCCGACCAGATCGGCTACGTCCCGCCGCAGACGGTGAAGCGGACCCTGGAGTCGTCCGGCTACCGCAAGGTCACCGGGTTCGGTCCGCTGGTGACCGGTGGACGCATCGCCGCCGACACCCCGCTCCAGGTGCAGGGGCTCTACCCGCGGCTCCAGGCCGTGGAGATCTACGAGCCGCGGGACCGCGACGCGCGGCCCGACAGGGTCGGTCTCTCGGCCGTGGCCGACACGGCCGTGGTCAGTGGCGGACCCGAGGCGCTGCTCCAGCTGTCCGCCGATCCCTCGATGACCGAGCGTCCGGCCGTACTGGCCGGGGACAGGCTTCCCGAGGGCCTCGTCGCGCCGGTGAAGGCGGTCGCGGACGGGCTGCGTCGAGCCGACACCCGGTTCGGCCTGGTCAACAACAACACCTCGTACACGTACACCGCGAACGAGCGCAATCACTCCGGCAGCCTGCAGAACCCGGGCGAGAAGCCCAAGCAGATCCTGCCGTCGCAGGGCACCGATCACCAGACGACGGCGGTGCTGCGCGGCGCCGAGGCCGTGACGGCCTCCAGCAGCGGCAACTGGCTGTTCCACCTGCCGCAGTACGACCCGGTGAACGCCTTCGACGGCAACCCGGACACCGCGTGGGCCGAGGGCAGCCCGGGCGAGCCGGCCGGACAGTGGCTCAAGGTGGAGTTCTCCCGGCCGACCACCGTCCCGGACTCCCTCCAACTCACCCCGCTGCCGGGCGACTCGATGCGTGCGGCGCCCACCCGGGTGCGGATCGAGACCGACCGTGGCTCGGCCGACAGCCCCCTCCGGACGAACGGCCTGCCGCAGACCGTCAAGGCTCCTGCCGGCGAGGCCTCCTGGATGAAGATCACCATTGTCGGCGCGCAGCAGGCGCGCCCGGGCCTCTCCGGGGCCGGGTTCTCCGAGGTGTCGATCCCGGACGTGCAGGTGACGCGCATGCTGGCGCTGCCGGCCGACGCGGAGCGCACCGACGCGGCGGCGAGCGTGTACTCCCTGCACCGCGGCACCGACGCCGGCGGCCTGTCGCCCGTGTCGGCCGAAGTGGGGCTGCACCGGCGGTTCAGCACCGGGGAACCGGGCGAGTACAAGGTGTCGGCGCGAGCCGTCGCCGTGCCCGGAGCGGCGCTGGACGGACTACTCGACCGCTCCGCCCCCGGATCGAAGAACCGGGTGACGGCCACGGTCGACTCCATCAGCCCCAACGGCACCCAGCTCAGCGCCCGCAACCTGGTCGACGGTGATCTGACGACCGCGTGGATCGCGGGCGACCGGCCCGTGGTCCACCTGAGCTGGCCCAAGAAGAGGAAGGTCGACGAGATCATCCTCGCGTCGGCCGGCGGGGTGTCCACCCGGCCCGAGCAGGTGATGATCAGCTCGCCGCACGGCGCCGCGGTGGCCGACGTCGACGAGAACGGACGGGTCCGCTTCCCGGCGATCGAGACGAACCGGCTGGACATCACCATCAGCAGGGTCGCCCCGCTCACCGTCCACAACCCGGTGGCGAACGCGCAGTTGCAGCTGCCGGTCGGGCTGAGCGAGGTGCACGTTCCCGCACTCGCCGACCTGCGGGTGCCGCGCCCGAAGCCGTCCGAGCGCTTCTCGCTGCCGTGCGGTCAGGGCCCGGACCTCGCCGTGGGCGGTGTCCTGCACAAGACGAAGGCCTCCGGACTCGTCCGGGACCTCACCGAGCGGCGCCCCGTCACCGTCGCCCTCTGCGCGGGGGAGGAGAAGGACGGCACGCTGGAACTCCCCTCCGGCGACCACGAGGTGGAGGCGGGTGACGCGGGCCCGCTGGCGGTCACCGACGTCACGCTGAGCCGGGGCACTCCGCGGGAACTGGCCGGAGCGGCGGGTCGCGAGGCCACCGTCACCCGGTGGACCGACGACAGCCGGACCGTCACGGTGTCGGCCGGCGCCGGCGAGGCCACGTACCTGCGGACCTACGAGAACGCCAACGACGGCTGGAAGGCCACCCTGGACGGCAAGGAGCTGAAGCCGGTACGGCTCGACGGCTGGCAGCAGGCGTGGGTGATCCCGGCCGGGGCGTCCGGCACGGTGACCATGGAGTTCGAGCCCTCCGGGCCGTACCGGACAGCCCTAGTCGGCGGCGCGGTCGCGCTCGTCGCCCTGCTCGCCCTGGCCTTCGTGGGCCGCCGACGTCACGACGGTGGGACCGACGAGGAGCTGTCCGAACCGTCGCCCCCGGGGATGCTGCTCGGCGTGTTGGCGCTGACCGCGGTCGTCGCGGTGGCGGCGGGGCCACTGGCCCTGGTCGTACCCGTACTCGCCGTGGCGGCACGGTTCCGGCCGGCCGTGCTGGTGCCGATCGCGGCGGCGGCGATGGCCGGAGCGGGCCTCGTCGCGGCCTTCGGCGCCGGGGAGCCGGTCGCCACGGGGGCGGGCTCGTTCAGCGGCTTGGCGCAGGTGCTCGCGTTGGTCGCCCTGTCCGCCGCGCTGGTCACGGCGGTCAGGCCGGGATCCGTGGGCGCCGGGCGTGAGGATGACGACCCCTACGAGGACGACGATGCCGACGCGCCGGAAGCCGGACCGGTGGTCACGGCCAGGCCGAGTGGCACCGGCGACGGGCACCGGCCCGTGCCGCCCCTTCGGCCGGAAGGCGGTGGCCCCTCATGACCGCGCCGGGGGATGCCGTCGGGAGGGTCCGGATTCCCTTTCCGACCGTCGACGAGGTGTCGCGGCACTGCCTCAGTGACGACGAGCCGGAGAGCGTACACATCGAGGTCCATCTGCCCGGACGGGTGGACCCGGCACGGCTGCGGGCCGCGTTCCGGCGGGCGCTGCTGACGCACCCCAGGGTGCTGATGCGGGAAGTGCCCGGCCGGCGGCTCCGGCGGTCCTTCGCGTGGGAGCTGACCGTCGAACCGGACGGCGACCCGGTGAGCTTCGCCGGGCAGGGCCCCGACGCGTTGGCCAGGGCCCGGGCCCGCGCGCTGAGTGCCTGCCCGCCGCTCACCCTGTCGCCGCCGATGCGCCTGGAAGTCGTCGAGGTGGACGGGGGAGCGGTCGCTCCGGAGGCGTCGAGCGTGTCTTCCGAGACGCGGACCGTACTCCTGCTGACGACGCATCACACGGCCCTCGACGCACCGTCCGGGCTGCGGGTGCTCGCCACGACCGCGGAACAGTACGCCGGCGCGGACGCGCTCCCGGTCACCGGCCGGGCCCGGCCGGCGCGCTCGGGTCCGGCCCGGGGAGGGGCCGGTCGCGCCGTACGGGAGCGCCCCGTACGCGTCGCGCCGGACTCCCGCCCGGAGCCGGTACGTGCCCGCGCCGTGGGCAACGGCATGCTGCAGGCGGAGCTGTCCGTTCCGCGGCGTGCGGCGCGGGCCGGAGAGCTCCCGCCCTGGACCGTCAACGACCAACTCCTGGTCGCCGCGGCACTGATGGTGGGCCGCTGGAACGTTTCGCAAGGGCGCCCGGCCGGTCCGGTACGGATCACCATGCCGGTCGACGACCGTCCGCGCGGCACGGACATGCCGATGGGCAACGGGACCAGGCTCGTCGAGGTGGCCATGACCTCCGAGGACCCGCGCGACACGGACCTGCTGCGCGGCGAGCGGCCGGACCCGGCAGCCGTGGCGCGGTTGCTGCGCACCACTGCTCGCCGCACGCGCGCGCTGAAGTCGGCCCAGGGCACCCCCATGGGCGCCGGGGCGAGTCTGCTGACCGCTCCGCTGCTCCCCGTCGGCCTCCGGGGCGTGCTCACCCGTGGCGCACGGCGGGCGGCGGCGCCCTGGACGTCGACGACACTCGTCACCAACATCGGACGCGTGCCGTACGCGCTGGACTTCGGCGACGCCGGCCGTGCGACGGCCGTGTGGTTCTCCGCACCGGCCCGGATGCCGCGCGGGCTGAGCCTGGCGGCGGCTTCCACCGGCGGGCGGCTGCATGTGACGCTGCGCTGGTCGCGGGCGCTGCTCGGCGACGCGGCCGGCGCGGACCTGGTGGGCCTGTTCGAGGAGTCGCTCTCGACGACGTCTCTCACCCCGGCCGGAGCGCCTGTCCCTTCCACCCAGGACAACCCCACGAGGCCGTCATGACCCTACGCGCCAGCGGCTCCACAGAGACCGAGAAGTCACCCGAGGCGGCGGTGACTTCTCCCGACCTGGCGCCGAGCCGGCCGGTCCCCGGGCTGCGGGACTTCTACGAGAACCCCACCGTTCCCGTCGCCTCCGGCGAGGCCCGCACACTCCGCCAGGCACGGATGCTGGCCGACGCGCTCGGCCCCGTCGGGCCCGGTCGTCCGGCCGCGACCGTGCTCGACGTCGGCTGCGGGGACGGCTCGGCGGGCGCGACCGCCGCCCGCGTCCTGGACGGGCACCACATCGTGGGGATCGACTGGTCGCAGGACGCGCTGCGCAGGGCGGCGCCGCGCCTGAGTCAGGTCGTCCGCGGCGAACTGACCGGCAGTGGGCTGCCGTTCGCCTCCGGCAGCGCCGACGCCGTGCTGTTCAGCGAGGTCGTCGAGCACCTCGTCGACCCCGACAGCGCCCTCGACGAACTGCGCAGGGTGCTGCGACCCGGTGGGCATCTGATGCTCTCGACGCCGAACCTCGCCGCCTGGTACAACCGCGCCCTGCTGCTCGCCGGAGTCCAGCCGGTGTTCTCCGAGGTGAGTCTGCGCCGCATCCACGGCCGCCCGGGCCGGGAGGTGGTGGGTCATCTGAGGCTGTACACGGCACGCGCGCTGCGCGAGTTCGTGACCGCGTCCGGATTCGAGGTGGTGGCGGTCGCCGGCGCGCCGTTCCATGGAGTGCCGCGCCCGCTACGCCCGCTGGACCGCCTGGCCTGCGCGGCGCCTCCCCTCGCCTCCATCCTCCTCGTGCACGCGCGAAAGGTGTAGGCCGTGGTGTGGGGTGTGGCCGCCGCGCTGGTGGCGAACGTCCTGTACAGCACCGGCTTCGTCCTGGAGAAGCGTGCGCTGGCCGGCATGCCGCCGCTCAGTGCCGCCCGGCCGGGCCGGGCCCTGATCCTGCTGGCCAGCAGGCCCCTGTGGATCTGCGGGGCTCTGGCGCTGGCCCTGGGGTTCGCCGCGCAGCTGGCCGTCTACCGCACACTGCCGATCGCGGCCGCCCAAGGCCTGTTCCTGTCCGGCCTCGTCCTCCTGCTGGTGCTCTCGTCGGTGGTGCTCGGCGAGCGACCCTCCGGCCGTGAGCGACGCGCGGTGGCGGTCATCGGCCTGGCGCTGGTGATGGTGGTGGCCTCCCTGTACGGGACCAGCGAGGAGATCAGCCGCAGCGCGCCCACCGGCATCCTGCTGGCTCTGTGCGTGCCGACCCTCGCGGCCGGGCTGCTGCTCTACTCGGCGGCGGAGCGGCGCGCCCGCCGACGCCATCGGCAGCCGACCACAGGCGTGGCCTACGCGGTCGCGGTCGGTCTGATCTACGGCGTCAGCTCGCTCGCCATCAAGGGCGTCTCCGGCCATCTGGACACCGCGGATCTCGTGGGCTCCGTGCCCGCCTTGCTGACCTCCCCGTACCCGTACCTCCTCCTGCTGACAGGGGTCAGCGGACTGGTGCTGTCGCAGACCGCGCTCCAGCGTTGCAGGGCCTCCCTGATCGTCCCGGTCTGCTCGACGGTGACCTGCGTGTTCACCATCGTGAGCGGCACGATCGCGTTCGACGAGCCGCTGCCAGACGACGTGTCGCGGCTGTTACTGCGGCTCGGTGGAACCGTGCTCGCCCTGACGGTCCTGCTCACCCTGCCGCGCCACGACGCGGACACCCCCACTTCCGAAGGAAACCGGCCATGAAGCCTGACAACCCGCTGCTGAAGATCCTCGCCTGCCCGCTCGACAAGGGGCCGCTGATCCTCGACGAGATCGGGGGCGCTCTCTACAACCCGCGCCTGCGCCGCCGCTATCCGATCGTCGACGGCATTCCGCAGCTGCTCCCTTCCTCCGGAGTGCCGGACGCCGAGGAGGAACCGGCCGCCGAGAAGGAGCGCGACGCGTCAGCCGCCCAGGACCGCGCGTAGGCCCTGGCCGGCGGGTACGGGTGTGACGTGGCAATACGCCATGGGCGTAAAGGAGTTGCTCAGCCCCTGCGCTACGTTGAAGCAGTGACCGACATCGAATCGCGCATCGACACGTCCCGGCCCCACACCGCCCGGATATGGAACTACTGGACCGGCGGGAAGGACAACTACCCCGTCGACCGGGAGGCCGGCGACCGGATCCGGGAGCTGCATCCCGGGATCGGGGAGTACGCGAAGGCGGACCGGCTGTTCCTGGGGCGGGCGGTCCGGTACCTGGCCGAGGAGGTGGGCATCCGGCAGTTCCTGGACATCGGGACGGGGCTGCCGAGCGCGGACAACACCCACGAGGTCGCCCAGCGCGTCGCTCCCGACGCGCGTGTCGTCTACGTCGACAACGACCCGCTCGTCCTGGCACACGCCCGGGCGCTGCTGGTCGGCACGCCCGAGGGCCGCACCGACTACCTGGACGCCGATCTGCGGGACGTCGACGCGATCCTCGCCGCCGCGGCGAAGACGCTCGACCTTTCGCAGCCGGTCGCGCTCATGCTGCTCGGGGTCGTCATCTTCGTCGAGAACGACGAGGAGTCGTACGAGATCGTGCGTCGGCTCATGGACGCGCTCGCACCCGGCAGCCATCTCGTCCTGTCCCATACCGTGACCCACCCCGACATGCCGGATGTCGACGCGGCCGTGGCGTTCTGGAACGAGCACGGCACCCCGAAACTCACCCAGCGCACCCCCGCCGCCGTCGCACGCTACTTCGACGGCCTGGAGCTGCTCGAGCCCGGCGTCGTCCCGTGCTCCGCGTGGCGACCCGAGACGCCTGCCGCCGACGTCGCGATGTACGCGGGCGTCGGCCGCAAGTGAGGGCGGCGGCGGGCACCGCCGGGACGGAGCACTCTGCGGACGTACACCGCTGAGCGCCGGTGCCCGATGCCGTGCATCCGGCGTACGAGCGTTCGGTTAACCTGGCTGTGCTGGGGTGAGCCTGGCTTGGATCAGGCTCGGGTTTCCGTGCCGCCACGGTGGAAACGCAAGGGACGGAACGGGTGAGGCGTCGTGGATAGGATCGCGCTCACGGCCGCCGCTCTGTACGTCATCGTTCTCCTCCGAGCCGGAGGGACGTTCGCTGTCGGGTGGCTCGCCGGTGCCGGTGCCAGGCGCAGCCGGCTCGCCGGGCGGATCTCCTCGGCGAAGTTCCAGCGCGCCGAACGGGCCATCCAGCGGTGGGGCGCGCCGGTGGTGGCCGTCTCCTTCCTGACCGTCGGTTTCCAGACCGCCGCCAACTTTCTCGCGGGCAGCATGCGTATGCCTCTGACCCGCTACCTTCCCGCACTGTTCGTCGGGGGAGCGGCCTGGGCGCTGGTCTACGCGACCGCCGGGCTCGGGGCGCTCGACATGCTGGCGCGACTGTTCGCCGAGCGGACGGCACTGGGTGTGGCCGCGGTCGCCGCTCTCCTTCTCGCCGTGTGCGGTGTGGTGGTGTACCGCAGAAGAAGGGCCGCCGCGTCCCCCCGTGAGGACGCGGCCGACGAATCGTGAGCCCACCCCGCGCCGGATCCTGACACGGGCGGTGCGCTCACGCCGTGGGTGACGGGCCCGTGAGTTCTCCTTCGAAGCCGGTCAGCAGGGCGTCGAGGGCGAAGTCGAAGCGGGCTTCGCCCGTGTGCTCGCCCGCCTCCTTGGCGGCGGCGACCAGGAGCGGGTACGCCGCCGGGTCCAGCGAGGTCAGGGCGCCGGCCCCGTCGATGTGTCCCGCCTGGGCCGCGGCGTGCCCGACGACGAAGCTGGTCAGCGAGTAGAGCACGTCCAGGGCTCTGGCCAGGGAGAAGCCCGCGCCGTGCAGCATGGCGACGACGGCCTCCAGCGTGCCCAGAAGGCGGGGCGTCAGGGCAGGCCGGGACAGCAGCAAGGGCGCGGCGTGCGGATGTGCGTCGAGCGCGGAGACCAGCGCGTGGGCGTAGGCGCTCAGGTCCGCCCGCCAGGTGGCGGCGCCGAACTCCGGGGGTACGGCCTCGGCGACGACCTGCTCGATCACGCCGTCCAGCAGAGCGGCCTTGTTCGGCACGTGGTGGTAGAGGGTCATCGCCTCCACGCCCAGTTCGGCGCCGAGCCGCCGCATCGACAGGGCCTTGAGCCCTTCCTGGTCGACGAGCCGCAGGGCCGCCTCCAGGACCGCCTGCCGAGTGAGCCCCGCACGTTGCCCGCGTGCCCTGTGGGCTGCCATGCCGCCCCTCCCTCCGTTGACGATTCTTACGATGTAAGTATAGCCTCTCGAAGGAAATTTACGTTGTAAGAATGCGGGGCCTTCACGGCCGGCGCGGGCGAGGGGACGGAAGAGTCATGGAGCAGGAGCGGAGTGCGGCAGGGCTGTTGCGGCCGTACGCGGGGGGCTTCGCCACCGTGATCGTCCTTCAGGTCGTCGGCGCGGTGGCGGGCCTGGCGCCCCTGCTCGCGGTCGTCGAGTTGGGCCGTCTGCTGCTCGCGCCCGGTCCGGTCGACCACGGCCAGGTACGGTTCGTCGTGGTCGTGGGCGCGGTCGGCCTGTTCGTCAAGCTGCTGTTCACGGCCGCCGCGGCAGGTGTCGGGCATCTGCTCGACGGGCGCGTTCAGTTGGCGTTACGCCGCCGGCTCGCCGCGCGGCTGGGGCGGGTGCCGATCGGCTGGCTCTCCCGCCGTCGCAGCGGTGAGCTGGCCAAGCTGGTGGGCGAGGACGTCGGCGCCGTGCACCCGTTCATCGCCCATACCCCCGGCGAGCTGGCCTCCGCCTTCGTCGTCCCGGCGGTGTCACTCGTCTACCTCTTCACCGTCGACTGGCGGCTGACACTGATCACGCTGATTCCGGTGGTCATGGCGGTGGCGATGGTGCCGCTGATGATGACCCCGGTCCGGCTGCGCGAACAGTCCGACTTCGACGCGGCGACGGGGCGGATCGCGAGCTCCGTCGTGGAGTTCGTCCGGGGCATCGCGGTGGTCAAGGTGTTCGGCGGGGGCGAGCGCGCGCATCGCGAGTTCCGTACCGCCGCCGACGACTTCGTCGCCACCTTCCGCCGCTGGGTGCACGGAATCTCCCCGATCGCCGCGGGAATGCAGCTGGTTCTCTCGCCCCCCTTCGTGCTGATGACCGTCCTGATCGGCGGCGCGGCGATGATCAGCGGCGGCGGGATGGCCCCGGCCGATCTGCTGCCCTTCCTGCTGCTGGGACTCGGACTGACCGCACCGGTGGCGGCGCTCGGGCACGGCTTCGACGAGCTGCAGGCCGCCCGGCGAGCGGTCGGCCGGATCCGCGACGTGCTCGCGGTGCCGCCTCTGCCGGAGCCGGAGAACCCGATCGCACCGCACGGCCACCGTGTGGAGCTGCGCGACGTCCGCTTCGCCTACGAACCGGGCCGCGAGGTCCTGCGCGGGATCGACCTCGTACTGGAGCCGGGGACGGTCACCGCACTCGTCGGCCCGTCGGGAAGCGGCAAGTCCACGCTGGTACAGCTGCTGCCGCGGTTCGCCGACCCCACGAGCGGCTCGGTACGACTGGGCGGCGTCGACCTGCGCGAGCTGGGCAGCCGGGAGCTGTACCGGCAGGTCTCCTTCGTCTTCCAGGAGGTCCACCTGCTGCGCGCCTCGGTCGCGGACAACATCGCCCTGGCGGTGCCGGACGCCCGGCCGGACGAGGTGGTGGACGCCGCCCGTAGAGCCAACATCCACGACCGTATACGCGAACTGCCGCGAGGGTACGAGACGGTGATCGGCGAGGATGCCCGACTGTCGGGCGGCGAGGCTCAACGGATCGTGCTCGCCCGCGCGTTGTTGGCCGACACCGCCGTCCTCGTGCTCGACGAGGCGACCTCCTTCGCCGACCCGCACACCGAACAGGCGGTACGCCGAGCCCTGGACACGCTGCGGGGCGATCGGACGATCCTGATCATCGCGCACCGCCTGGAGACGGTCATCGGAGCCGATGCCGTCGCGGTCCTGGACGACGGGGTGATCGTCGAGCGGGGCGCGCCCGGCGAACTGCTCGCCGCCGACGGGAAGTTCGCCGCCCTATGGGCCTCCGGGCACAGGAGCTTCTTCGACCGGCAAGGAGATGACCTTCGATGATCCGCATGCTGCTGCGCGTGCTGGGCGAACAGCACTCCCGCCCGATCCTCCGTACCCTCGCCCTGATGACGACGACCGCGGTCGTCGAGGGTCTGTCCTACGCCCTGCTGGCGCCCGTGCTGCGGGCACTGCTCGGCGGCGAGCCGGATCGTGCCTGGCCCTGGCTGTGGGCGTTCGGGGCCACGGTGGCTGCCTACGCGGTGCTGCGCTACGTCGGTGACCTGTCGGGGTTCCGCGTCGGCACCGCGTTGCTGCGCGGTGTGTACCACCGCCTCGGTGACCACCTGGCCCGTCTGCCGCTCGGCTGGTACGGCGCGGCCAGGGTGGGAGAGGTGTCCGTCCTGGCGGGCCAGGGCGTGCTGCAGGCGATGAGCGTGATCGCGCACCTGCTGGCTCCGTTCGTCTCCGCCGCCGTGACGCCCCTGACGATCGTCGCCGTGATGCTCTGCCTCGACTGGCAGTTGGGCCTGGCGGCGCTGTCCGCCGTCCCCGTCGTGGCGGCCATCCAGGTCCTGACCGGGCGCACGACGGCGGCGGAGGACGAGGACCGGGCCGCACGCGACCGCGAGGCCACCGCGAGGGTCATCGAATACCTCCACGCGCAGCCGGTGCTGCGCGCAGGCGGCCGGACCGCCGAACGCTTCCGGCTGCTGGACGAAGCCCTGTCACAGGTGCAGCGCGCCTCCCGTCGCTCCGTGCTGTCCGCGCTGCCCGGCGCACTGGGCCTGACGCTGACGGTGCAGGCGGCGTTCACGGCGGTGCTGGTCCTGGGCGCGTACCTCGCTCTCGGCGGGGGCGTCGGAGCCCCGGAGACGCTCGCGGTCCTGGTGCTGGCCGCCCGCTGCGCGGATCCGCTGCTGTCGCTGGCCGACCTCGGTGGCAAGCTGCGCGGCGCGCGCGGCGAACTGGCCAGGATCGACGCGGTTCTGCGTACGCAACCACTGCCGCAGGCCACCGACCCGGTCGAACCCGTCGGCCACGGCCTGGAGTTCGAGGCGGTCACCTTCCGGCACGGTGGGCGCACGGTGCTCGACGACCTGTCGCTGTCCGTCCCCGAGGGGCAGCGGCTTGCCGTGGTGGGGCCGTCGGGCGCGGGCAAGAGCACGCTGCTGCAGTTGCTCGCGCGGTTCTACGACGTGGACGCGGGCGCGGTGCGTGTCGGCGGCGCGGACGTGCGCGCGGTCCGCACCGAGATGCTGATGGCGCAGGTCGCCGTCGTCTTCCAGGACGTCCATCTCTTCGACGGCACGATCGAGGACAACGTGCGCCTCGGCCGCCCCGACGCCACCGGCGCGGAGGTGCGGGCAGCCGCTGCCGCGGCGCGACTGGACGAGGTGATCCAGCGCCTGCCCGAGGGATGGGCGACCCCGGTGGGCGAGGGCGGAGCCCGCTTGTCGGGCGGTGAACGACAGCGCGTCTCGATCGCGCGGGCTCTGCTGAAGGACGCGCCGATCGTGCTGCTTGACGAGATCACCTCCGCACTGGACCCCGCCAACGAGGCCGCCGTCCACGCCGGCATCGAGCGCCTGACGGCGGGGCGGACCGTGGTGATGGTGGCTCACCGCCTCCGCACCGTGCGCCACGCCGACCGGATCGTCTTCCTCGACGACGGCCGCATCGCCGAGGAGGGCAGCCACGACGACCTGCTACGCCGTGGCGGCCGCTACGCAGATTTCTGGAACCTCACCCTGACCTGACCTCACCCTGACCTGACCTCACCCTGACCTGACCTGACCTGACCTGACCTGACCTGACCGCGCCGCCCCGCTCGTCCCGCGTCCGCGGCGGATCAGAGGCCCGTGACCTTGGCGCTCGCCGACAGTTCGTAGACCAGGGTGACCGTGCGGCGGCCGCCGGGAGCCAGGGGGACGTCCCAGCGGGCGATGCCCTCGGCGTCGACCGCGTCCGGGGGAGGGGAGCACGCGTCCTTGTGCAGACGTACCTCCACCGCCGAGACCTCGGAGACGGGGATCCGCTCCCGGAGGGCGACCACGCGCTCGCCGTGCTCGCCGGGGGCGGAGAACCGGGACAGGTGCAGCCGGACCGTGCGGGTGACCACCGTCCGCTGGGTGAGTCCGGTCGTGTCGCGGGACTCCTCGGCCTGCCGGACCACCCGGTGGTCGTCGCGGCTGCCGAAGGCCAGCTCGACGGGGGCGCCGACGGCGGTGAAGTCCAGCGTGCCGCGCCCGACGAATCCGCCCCCGCGGACCAGGTCCACGGGCCCGGCGAGCAGCACGTGGCCGGAGCGGTTGTCGCACCGCACCACCTGGGTGACCAGCGGGGACAACTCCGGAGAGCACGCGTACTCACTGCGCGTCCCCGTCGTGAACGAGGAGAGCGGCACCCGGTGGGCCCGGCCGTCGCCGGGCACCGAGACCGGCGCGGAGGCCCGCAGCACCCGCGTCTCGCCGCCGTCGTCCACCCCCGGCAGACCGAGCACCGGCGTGGGGCCGAGCGACCCGATCTCCTCCTCGCGCAGCTCCACGTCGACCGTGCGGCGCTCCGCCGCCGAGCGGTCCTTGAGGGTCAGCCGGTCCTCGCCGAGGGACGGCGGATCGCTGGCCAGCGCGGAGCGGGCCGTCGACAGGGTGAGCCGTACGTCGGACCAGTCCTCGCCGGTGCGCTGCCACACCATCGCGTCGGTCTCCAGGGTGAGGGAGTCGCCGTCGAGCACGGCCCGGTAGGCGGGCCGCCACAGCGCGCACGGGGTGAGGTGGCTCAGGCGGAGCCCGACCGGCCCGGCCGCCTCGCTCTCCACGGTCAGCTCGACATGGGCCACCAGCGCAGCCGGCTCGTCCTCCGCGAGGTCCATGGCCCGCTGCACATCGGCGATCTCGACGGAGACGGACTTCAACCGCGCGTCCGCGGTACGGAGTTCCTCGCCGCACGTGTCACGTTCGCCGTCCACCCGGTCCAGCTCACGGGCCCAGCGGGTCCGGTCGGTCTCCCCGGAGCCGGCGCCCTCGCCGATCTCCCGGAGCAGGTCGGTGGCGAGGCGGCCGAGCAGGTCGAGGCGGGTCCGGAGCCGGTCGCGCCGTCGCTCCAGGCCGCGCCGCTCCTCTTCGAGAGCGTGCGCCCGCCGGCGCAGGGGCGAGTCGTCGTCCGTGGACGGCCGCGGTCCGCGGGGGGTCCAGGCGCGGACGATCCGCACGTCGAGGACGCTCGCTCGGTGATCGGCCGTCAGCTCGGCGTGCAGGGTCCGGTCGACGGCGAGCGCGCTGACCGGTCCGAGGCGCAGCCGTTGGACCCCGGCCCCCAGATCGAGCACGGCGGTGCGTTCGACGTGGGCGCGGTCTTCCAGGCAGGTGACGGCGGTGACGGGGAGGGCGATCGGCTTCGGGGGCGTGGACATGGGATGCGTCAGCTCCTGCGGTTGCCGCCGACCAGGGCCTTGCCGGTCGGGATGCGGATCTCGTAGCCGCCTTCGAGGGCGGCGGTGGCCCCGGCGGGCAGGTCCAGGCGCCACACGCGCGTGCCCGGAGCGTGGCGGTCGGGCCCGGCGGCTGCCCCGGGTGTCGTCCAGTCCGCCCGCTCCTCGATGCGGACGTCCGCGTCGGAGGTGACCGGGACCCGCTCGCGTACCTCGACGGTGACGGACCGCGCGAGCCGGTTGGCCAGCTCCACGTGGACGCGGTGGTCGAGCACGGTGGTGGTGTTGCGCAGGCCCGAGGTCGACTCACGCAGGTGGGTGCGGCGGGTGACCCGGATGCCCTCGGCGGGCCCGAGCCCCACGCGTCGTACCCCGCCGGGCGCGAGCGTCGGCAGCGCGGTGGTCAGCAGGAAGTCGTCGTCGACGGTGACCTCGACCGGCCCCGCCAGAAGGGCCTGGTCGGTCGCGTTGGAGAGCACCAGCGTCGCGTACACGGTCTGCTCGACGGACGGCACGCAGAGGTACTCGGTCCGCAGACCCACCGGGATCTCGCCGACGGTGACGGTGTGCCAGGTGCCGTCCGACGGGATGTCGGCGCGGGCGGCGGCGTCGAAACGGTGGTCGAAGGAGCCCGCCGACTCACGGGGCCGCACGGCGTGTCCGGGCAGCGGAAGCGCGGCCACCGCCTCGGCACGGCGGCGGTACTCGGCCGCCACCGGATCGAAGGAGGCCTCGGGGAACAGGCGGCCTCGGCGGCCGCCCGGCTCCTCGGGCCCGCTCAGGACGAGCGCGGCGTAGTCGAGTTCGGCGCCGCTCGGCTGCGGAGGGCCGGGCTCCGGCGCCGGAGCGGGCGGCGGCACCGACCCGGCCGGTGCCAGAGGCGCAGGGGCTCCCACGAACGGCCCGCCGCCGGTACGCGCCCTGGCGGCCGGTGGCGGGCCGCCAGGGCGCGGCTGCCCGGACGGCTGCGCGGGGGCGGGCGGCGCGCCACCGGGTACCGGGAGGGCGGCGGGTGGCGCGCCGTAGCTCTGCGGGGCGGGCGGCGGTGGCGGCACGGGGACGGGCGCGGCTGCCCCCGGAGCGCGGGCCGCCCCCGCGGCGCCGCCGACTCGGGCGGGCGAGGGGCCCGCCGATGCGAAGCCGGAGAACAGGTCGGCGAGCCCGGCCGGCGGCTCGCGCCAGCCGGCCGGCGCGGGGGCGGCCTGCCGGCGTCCGATCCGCACCGAGTGGAGCCTCGGTAGATCGGTGCGCCGTCGCAGATCGGCGGTGGCCAGGGCGAGACGTACACCCGTCCAGTCCTCGCCGGTCCGCTGGGCGACCGAGGCGCGCAGCACCAGGTTGCCGCTGCCATCGCCCTGACGATGGGTGAGCCGATACGTCGGCACCCAGACCGCGCCCGGAACCCCGTACTCCAGCTCCACCTCCACCTCTCCGGTGCCCTCACCGGTGACGTCGAGCGTCAGGAGCGCGCCGACCGCCGTCTCCACGTGCGCCTCCGGTGCGTCCGTGGAGGCGCGGGCCTGACGGTCGTGGGCGACGGAGAGCGCGTGCTCGGCGTCGCGCACCGCCTCCTCCAGCTCGGCGAGGCGGGTGTGCAGAGCCGTCAGCCGCTCGTCGACGAAGTCGGCGAGTTCCAGCCACGCCTCGACGGGCGTACGGCGGTGCGGGTCCTCGCGCTTGCGGCCGGGAGGAACGGGGTGGAGTGCGCCGACCTCCGCGATGCGGCTCAACTGCCGGTCCCGGCGCGCCTCGGCCTCCGCGTGGGCGTCCGTCAGCCGCTCGACCTCGCGCCGCAGCTCGTCGGGGTCGCCCGCGCCGAGCGGCTCGGCCTCCACGTCAAGCCGGGCCTCGGTGACCCGCACCCCTGGAGCGCCCAGGACACGGGCCCGCAGTGAGCCCGGGTCCAGCGAACGGGGCAGGCCCGTCACGCGCACCCGGCCGTCGGGCGGCACGCTGCCCCGGGCCAGACGCCGGCAGAGCGCGCCCTGTGCGTACACCACGACCGCATCGAGGGTGGACTCCCACCGCCGCGCCGTTCCCGCGTTCATGTGCCCCCGTCCCCTGGAACGTCACATACCGAGCGAAGCCTATGCCGAGGCGGCCGGGGTGTCCGCCGAATACCGCCTAGGCTGCCCTCCGGTACCGAACGCCGACCCAGGAGCGCACCCCATGCACGACCCCGCCCAGCAGCCCCCGTTCCCCGACGCCCTGCACCCGGACGCGGCGCCTGCACCCCACGCGCTGCTCGCGCCGGTGATCGGACTCCTCGGGACCTGGGTCGGCCAGGGCCGGGGCGGATACCCGACGCTCGACGACGAGTTCACGTACGCGCAGGAGGTGACCTTCAGCCATGACGGGCGTCCCTTCCTCCAGTTCGAGGCGCGCGCCTGGCTCCTCGACGCCGAGGGCAACCCCCTGCGGCCGTCGGCCCGGGAGACCGGCTGGTGGCGGCTCCAGCCCGAGGGCCGGGTGGAGGCGTTGATCACGCAGCCCACCGGCATCGCGGAGATCCTGGTCGGCAGCGCCGACGCCGGTACGGTCGAGCTCAGCAGCCACGCGGTGGCGCTCACCCCCACGGCCAAGACGGTGAGCGCCACCCGCCGCCGCTACACCGTGACGGCCGAGGGTGTCCTCGACTTCACGCACGACCTCGCGGCGGTCGACCAGCCTCTGCAGCACCACCTCGCGGCGACGCTGCGCCGCGCAAGGTAGCGGGTCAGAGGAAGGCGGCGAGGCCTTCGAGGAGCCGGTCCACCTCGGCCTCGGTGTTGTAGGGGGCCACGCCCACGCGGAGGGCGGGGCCCTCCAGCTTCAGGGCGGTGAACGGCTCGTACGCGTAGAACTGGCCCGCCGTGGCCAGGACGTCGCGGCCGGCCAGGTGGATCTGGGCCTCGCGGGGGTCGCGTCCTTCGAGGGTCATCAGGAGTGTCGGGGTACGGTCCGCGGCCCTGGAGTGCAGCGTCACGGCGTCGCCCAGGCCGCGCAGGCCCTCCTCCAGGCGCGCACGCAGAGCCAGTTCGTGCTCGTGCAAGGAGCGCAGGGACGAGGTCAGCCGCTCCCGGCGCGAGGTCCCCGTACCCGGGTCGACCGCCGCGAGGAAGTCCACCGCGGCCCGCGCGCCCGCCAGGGTCTCGTACGGGAGCGTGCCGAACTCGAAGCGCTCCGGCACCGTGTCGGGGGACGGCAGCAGCTTGTCCGGCCGGAGGGTCTCCAGGAGCTCGGGCGCTCCGGCGAGCACGCCGCAGTGGGGGCCGAGGAACTTGTACGGCGAGCAGACGAACAGGTCCGCCCCCAGCGCCGGTACGTCCACGAGGTGGTGCGCCGCGTAGTGCACCCCGTCCACGTACACCAGCGCGCCGACCTCGTGGGCGCGGTCCGCGATCCGGCGCAGCGGCGGCTTGGTGCCCAGGACGTTCGAGGCCGCCGTGACGGCCACCAGCCGGGTACGAGGCGAGAGGACCCGCTCGTAGGACTCCAGGTCGAGTTCGGCCGTCTCCGGCACGATCTCGATCCAGCGGACCGTCGTCCCGGCGCGCTCGGCAGCCTGGACCCAGGGCCGGACGTTGCAGTCGTGGTCCAGTCGGCTGACGACGATCTCGTCCCCCGCACTCCATCCGCGGGCCAGCACGCGGGCCATGTCGTACGTGAGTTGGGTGGCGCTGCGCCCGTGGACGATGCCGGTCGCGGGCATGTGGAGCAGGTCGGCGTAGGCGGCGCGGAACTCCGTGACGGATCGCTCGGCGTTGCGCTCGGACGGGCTGATCGTTCCCCGGTTGGACAGGGGCCCGGTCAGCGTCTCGGCGATGGCTTCGGCGACGGGGCGGGGCGTCTGCGTGCCGCCGGGTCCGTCGAAGAAGGCGAGGCCGTGGTCGAGGGAGGGAAAGTGGGCTCGCAGGGCGGTGACGTCGATGGCCATGGCCTCGGCTTTCTGTCGGGCGGGCGAGGGGGAGGCTGGTGCGGGGCCGTTCTCCGGGCGCGGGAGCTCGTTCCCCGGCGCCGGGCCGTCGGAGGGACGGTCCCGGCGCCGGGGGAGGGCCCGGTACGGGGGGCCGGGGTGAGCCGGACTACTCGGTCACGCCGTAGGCGTGTCCCTCGCGCGGGGCCACCGCGTCGGCGGCGGTGCCGTCCGCGCGCGCCGCACCGGTCGGCTGCCGCAGGGAACCGAGGTCGTGGGCGTACGTGCCGACCGCGTTGGCCATGACGTCGATGTGGGTGTCGAAGGCCGTCATGCTGATGTTCCGTACCGTGTCGCCGGCCCCGTGGTAGTTCGGGTCGAAGGCGACCCCCGCCGTACCGCCGAACTTCTCCGCCTCGGCGGCCGTCTTGAGCGCCTCGGCGCCCGCGAACGTACCGCCGGAGGGTATGCCCGCGGTGACGAACGGGCCGTAGTCGAAGCGGCCGACGAACGGGGTGCCCGCGTGCGGCAGGCCCCGCTCGCCGAGGAAGGCGGCGATGTCCTTCTCCAGCCGGTCCGAACCGACCGGTGCCGTCTGCCCGTTGGCGCCGTCCGAGTTGTCGCCGTCGTAGACGAACAGGCCGTGGTTGGTCGAGGCGATCAGCTCGAAGTTGAGGTAGAGCTTGATCTCCCGCCGGTCGAGCGGCGTGAGGTTCGCGACGTAGTGGTGCGAGCCGACCAGACCGCTCTCGGCGGCCGACCACCAGGCGAACCGCACCTTGTTGCGCGGGTTCTTCTCCTTCTTGGCCAGCTTGAGGGCGACGTCGAGCAGTCCGGCGGAGCCGGAGCCGTTGTCGTTGATGCCGGGGCCCGCGAGGACCGAGTCGAGCGAGGCGCCGAGCATCACCGTGTCGGCCGCGTTCCCGCCCTTGGTCTCGGCGACGACGTTGTTGGTGGAACGCTTCTCCTGGAGCTGGCGGATCTCGAAGTCGACGTTCACCGGGCCCTGCGCGAGGTCGGCGGCGAGCTTCTCGCCCGCGGCCTTGCTGATCCCGCCGGTGGGGATCCTGGCGGCGGCCGGGTCGCCGAGGGTGCCCGAGAGCGGGCCGTATCCGGCGTCGATGTTGTTGTAGATGAGGGCGCCGATCGCACCGGCCGCCGCGGCCTGTTCCTGCTTGACGGCGAAGGCGCAGCCACCGCGCTTGATCAGCGCGATCTTCCCGGTGAAGGCACCACCGGCGTAGTCGCCGGGCTCGCAACCGGTGGTGCCGTCGGCGTCGACCGGGACGGCGGCCAGTCCGGCCCGGACACCGCCGACCGGCGTCGACTTCGTGTACGTCAGGGCCCTGATCTCGACGTCGTACGGGGCCGGTGTGACGGCGGTGAGCTTCTCGGCGAGCGTCTGCGTGTAGACGAAGTCGAACCTCTGGTACGAGACGAGGTACCCGGCCTTCTTCAGTTGCTGGTAGACGTACGCGGCCGAGGCGTCGTGTCCCAAGGAGCCGGCGACGCGGTGGCCGCCGGCCGAGTCCGCGATGGACTGGAACTTCTGCAGGTGTCGTAAGGCGTCCTGGGCGGACGCCTCCCGGACGAGTGCCTGGGAGAGCGCGGCGGCGTCCTTGCCCGGCCGGTCCTGTTGGGAGGAGGCGGGGGAGGCGGAGACCAGCAGGAGCGGGGTCGCGAGAGCGGCTGCGGCCAGGGTGGCCACGGCTCCGCGAGGTGATGCGTTCACAGAGGTCCTTCCCGGTGCGAACGAGGTTGAGGGGAAGCTAGCGATCTCTGGGGGGTTCTGTGAACAGGTGTGCCACAACTCACGCCAATTCACACACAGTTGTAGACATTGAGTGGAGGAGATGTGAGTGGGTGCCCGGCGTTCGCGGTCGTGTGCATGAGGTACGGGAGAGGGCGGGGCGGTCGACGGTGAGGCTCTCCGGAGGGGTCGCTGCGGTCAGTCCGTCGGCGGTGTCGAGCGCTCTGCCCCGCCTTCCCCCGCGGAGAGGAAATGCTCGTGGGCGAGTCGGCGCATCGCGGAGAGGGCGACGTCGCCCAGAGCGGTGACCGTCACCAGCCGCGCGGCGGCGCTTTCCGCGTCGCCCTGTTCGCTGAGGATTTGCATCTCAAGCCGGGCAATCCGCTCCAGATTCTCGGCGTAGGCCGGGAACAGCAGCGGAATGTCCTGGTGATCCAGCGACTTGCAGGCGATGGCCACCTGACAGAGCGTCTGCCAGGCCGGGTTGTCCGGGCTCACCTGCCAGCCCCAGTCGTGGATCAAGCCGGACACCTTGGCCTGAGCCCATTCCCACTCCTGATCGGGTGACGCGGAACCGGGTGTCGGTAAGGCGTACTGGGTGAGGCGCAGAAGTTCGCCCACCGGTGGTCTTTCCTCCTCCAGGTGACGGACGAGCCGGCGTACCTCGGCATGGGAAAGTCTGCCGACATTCAGGAGGGTCTTCACCAGTGCAACTCTGCGTACATGCGATTCGTCGTATTCCGAAAGAGTCGGCAGGAGATCCAGTTCCTGATATGACCGCAGTGTGCGGACGGGGACCTTGGTCCGGCGACTCAGGGCGGCGAGCTGCGACATGAACGACCGGCTTTCAGGACGGTATGGGCGCGGACGTGGTGTGCGGCCCGGCAATCGAATTCGAGGCCGCCGCGACCCTATGGGGCGGGAATGCGGCGACACAAGGCATCGCTCCCCGGTGACCGGGGGAGTTGGCTCAAAGGAGAAGTCCCGGTGTCCCTGGGGAGTTGGTCTCTCTATACAGGCCATCCGGCGTGGCGCTCGCCCACCTGTGGGCGTCCCTCGGGGTCGGCCGGAAAAGGCCGTTCAGCGGTAAACCAAAAAGGCCTGGTGGGTGAATGATCTTCCGGCCCGTCGCGGCGCTCCCGCCGTGGTGTTCCGCGGGTGTTCGCCCGTCCCTCGGTTGGCGTTCGGTGCCCCTTGGTGTCGACGGTAAGGGGTTATGCCGGACGTTCGTGGCCGTCCGAGTTCTTTCGGCGGATTTGCGTCGCCGCTCAAAGAGGCCGGGAGGCGTGGATTCCGCAGGCGGGACACTTGACGTCCTTTAGGCGGTACGGCATGATCATGGCGATCTCCGGCATTTCTCTCCGTTTTGTACCGTCTGGTGACGGGGAGACGTGGAGGGGGACGGGTAAAGGGGAGGGGGGAGGCGTTGTCCGAAACGTCGGCACGGGGAATGTCAGGTCAGGGCCCGTCTGTCGAGGACGAGGGGCCGGCCGCGGAATTAATCGCCTGTGAGCCCGAGTTACTCGACACCTATCGGAGCAGGCTCATCGATCAACGGAATCCGCTGGGGACCCATGCGGAATCCTGGGAGTCCTGCCGCGACCAGGCGCGCAGAATACTGTCGGAGTGCCGCGACCCGTCGGGGAAGCAGGCGGCGTCCGACGCGGAGCGAGACGCGCGCCCCGCAGGCCCCGCGACCGGGGCGCGGAGCAGCCGGGGGACGGTACCCCTCCACGTCGTACAGGCCGGGGCCCTGCTGGTCCAGCTCGTGGCCGAGTTCCTGGAGCGGCCCGGCGCCCCTGGGCCGGACGGCGACCCCGGCGACCGGACGCGGTTCCTGGCGCGGGTCCAGGCCGCCGTGACCGACTCCCTGGAGGAGGCCGCCGACGGAGACGATCTTCACCTTCTCGATGTCGTACGCGACTCCGTCCGCGCGAGCCGCGACGCGATGGCGCGCGAGATCCACGACCGCGTCGGCAGTGCCGCCGGCCTGGCACTGCGGCAGCTGGAGCTGTACGAACTCACGCAGCACGTCTCGTCGGTGACGGACCCCCGCCTTGACGCGCTGAAGCAGGCGATCCTGGAGACGATGCAGAGCGCCCGGGACATCGTGACCGAGCTGCGCACGGACGCGCACTCCGCCGGTTCCCTCGGGGTGGCGCTCTCCGCCTTCGTGACCGCCATGGCGATCGACCGGCCCGTGGTGGAGATCCGCGTGGAGGACGTCGACGATCCTCTGCCGGACGCCGTCGGCGAGCAGCTCTTCCTCGTCCTGCGTGAAGGTCTGCGCAACGCCCTGGCCCACGCGCACGCCTCCCGCGTCACCGTCGACGTCCGTGGCGAACCGGACGCGGGAGACGCGGAGGCGGGCGGTGGCGTACGTCGATTACGGGCGTCGGTGAGCGACGACGGCGTCGGCCTCCCGCCGGGGCAGGCGCTCGGCAATGGCCTCGCCTCCGTCGCCGAACGGGTCCGAATGCTCGGCGGCCGCATGGAGATCCGGAGCGCTCCGGGCCGCGGCACGACTCTCGCGTTCTCGGTGCCGATGGGCGAGGAGTGGCATGCGGACGCCAGATGACCACCGGATCCTGCGGTCGGCCGAGCCGATCCGGATCGTCGCGGTCGACGACCACTCGCTGCTGCGCGACGCCCTCTGCCAGCTCCTCAACGCGGAGGACGACCTGCGCGTCGTCGCCGAGGCCGACACCTCCGTCGGCCTCGGCGAGCTGGTGGCCGGCACCGGAGCGCACGTCGTGCTGCTCGACGTCGAGATGCCCCAGCACCACGCGCCCACCGTCGTCAGCGAGTTGACCTCGCGCTTCCCGCTGCTGCGGGTGCTGATGCTGTCCATGCACGACCACCTCCCGCTCGTCCAGGAGCTGCTCGCCCGCGGGGCACACGGCTATCTCCACAAGAGCGCCCCGCGCGCCTCGCTGCTCTCCGCCATCAGGGGCGTCATGGCCCGCGACCCGCAGGTCATGATCGCCCTGCCCTGCAGTGCCACGCCCGGGACCGCCTTCAGCGGGGTCGGGCACTCCCTCTCGCCCCGCGAACGAGAGGTGCTCACCCATGTCGCCAACGCGCTCAGCAACCGTCAGATCGCGAACGAACTGGGTATCACGGAGGCGACGGTGAAGCGGCACCTGCGGAACATCTTCGAGAAGCTCGGCGCGGCCTCGCGCATCGGGGCCGTCAACAAGGCTGTCGAGGCACGCCTGATCGATCCGTCCGCGAAGGCCAAGCACCCCACCGCACACCAGCAGCCCGTGGCCCAACCATCCGTGTCCTTTCGGGGGTTGGCGTTTCGCCGTGTGGTGTGACCGGACAGGTCGGACGGGGCGCCGTACGCCTTTCGGAGCATGCCCGATGCTCCCTGAAGGGCCTGGTGTCCCTCCCACGACCGGATTAGATTCGCGGCCATGCCTCCAGTGACGCCTTGTTGTCACCGCAGCGGCCGGCAGGGCCCGCTCCGGAACACCTCAGGCACCGCCTGAACCTCCGAGCGGGACTTCCGCCTCCGCCGGCCCGCCACAGGCGGACACACCGGCTTTTCATGAACGCGTGACGCGCGACGCAACTCGCCGCCGTCGCGAAGCCCGGGGCCCGAACGGCCACCACCGGGGACCGGCATGAACAGCACGCGACCCTGAGGGGTGAACGGGATCATGACCTGCACGGGGGAATCTCTCCGCATACAGCTTCTGGGACCGATACGGGCCTGGCGGCACGGCGAGGAAGTGGCGCTCGGCTCGCCCAAGCAGCGCGCGGTCCTGAGCCTGCTCGCCAGCCGGGCGGGCGAGGTGGTCAGCGGGGAGACCATCACCAGCGCCCTCTGGGGCAGCGACACCCCGCAGACGGCGGCCAACGGCGTCCACACCTATGTGGCCCGGCTCCGACGCGCCCTGGAACCGGGGCGCGGCAGCAGGGTCGCCAGTACGGTGCTCTCCTCCGAGCCCGGCGGCTACTGCCTGCGCCTCGACCCGGCCGACGTCGATGCCACCCTCTTCGTCGAGCGTCACGGCCACGCCCGCAGGTCCCGCGAAGGCGGCAGTGCGGAGACGACGTTACGGCTGTACGAGGACGCCCTCGCGCTCTGGCGCGGTGAGGCGTACGCCGGAGTCCCGGGGCCCTTCGCCGCCACGGAGGGCGTCCGTCTGCGGGACCTCAGACTGACCGCCGTCGAGGAGTGGGCCTCCGTCATGCTGGCGGCCGGCGGCTACGCCGAGGCGGTCGACACGCTCGCGCGCGCCGCCGTCGAGGAGCCGTTGCGCGAGAAGGTCCGCTGGCTGCTGATGCTGGCGCTCTACCACGCGGGCCGCCAGGCGCACGCCCTCGCGGTCTACGCCGAGACCCGGCAGCTGCTCCGCCGCGAACTCGGCATCGAGCCCGGAGCCGAGCTGCAGGACCTCCACCGCCGGATCCTGGCCGGACAGCGGGAGTTACGGCTCCCCGGCGGGAGCATCTCCCCCGGGAGCAGACAGACGCTCGCCAACGCCGTGCCCGTACCGGCGCAACTCCCCTCGGTGGCCCGTGGATTCACCGGGCGGGACACCGAACTCGCGCATCTGGAAGAGATCCTCGACGACGAGTCCGCCCAGCGGAGCACCCCGGTGATCGTCGTCGACGGCCCCGCGGGAGTCGGCAAGTCGGCCCTCGTCCTCGAACTGGCCCACCGGCTCGCGCACCGCTTCCCGGACGGCCAGCTCTACGTGGACCTCTGCGGCAACGGGCTGCGTGGCAGGCCGCTGAGCGCATCGGACGCGCTGCTGCACCTGCTCACCAGCCTCGGCGCCGACACCAACCGGATCCCCCGCGACCCGGCCGGCCGCGCGACGCTCTTCCGCAGTCTGCTCTACGGCAAGAAGATGCTGGTGGTCCTGGACGACGCCCTCAGCGTGGACCAGCTGAGACCCCTGATACCGCGCGGCGCCTCCTGCGTCCTGGCCACGAGCCGGCAGCGGTTCGCCGGCCTCGCCGCCCGGGACGGGGCGCGCACGGTCACCGTGCGCCCGCTGGCCGTCGACGAGGCGGCCCAGCTGCTCACCACCCTGTCCCAAGGGCGGCTCGTCGGCCACCCCGAGGCCGCCCGGCGGCTGGCCGCGCTCTGCGGCGGTCTGCCCCTGGCGCTGCGGATCACCGCCGAGGGCCTTCTCGCCAACCCCGGCGTGCCGCTCGGGACCCTGGTGGAGCAGTACACGACGGAGAGCGACCGGCTGGACCGGCTCACCGTCGGCGACGACGCCCTCGCCAGCGTCCGCGACGCGTTCGAGACCTCGTACCAGGCGCTGTCCCCGGAGGCGGCGCGGCTGTTCCGCTTCCTCGGCCTGTGCAAGGACGGGCCGATCACGGTCCCCGTCGCAGCGACGCTCCTGGACATCGACCACACCACCGCCCGGCGGCTGCTCGACGTGCTGGTCGCCCACCACTTCCTGGAGGAGCACGGCGCCCAGTACCGGCTGCACGATCTCCTCGGGATCTACGCCGCCGAGTGCGCCGAGCGTGAACCGATGCTCAGCCGGCGGGCCGCGCTGGCCCGCCTGGGCGGGCCGCCCTCGACGGCCGCCCCCCAGCCCCCGGCCCCCAAGGCCCCCGGAGAGGCCTACGCCGGCGTGCTCCGCCGCGCCGCCGTGCTGCGGCGGGCCGCGTTCCGGCAGTGGGAGGACCCGGCGCGGCCCACCGACCTCACCGCGAGGTGAGCGCGCCGTCCTCCGGACCCGTCGGCATCTCGCGCAGCCGGCCGACCGGCGAGAGGAAGATCGGGACCAGCATCGCGGCCGACAGCAACCCCGCGATCCACAGGGCACCGTGCAGCCCCGCGAGCGCCGCCAGGAGACCGCCGACCGGGCCGCCCAGCGCGCCGCCGCCGTACAGCAGCATCCGCATCGCGGCCGTCATCCGGCCCATCAGGTGCTGGGGGGTGATGGTCTGACGCAGGCTCACGATGAGCACGTTGGAGACGCTGGCGCCGACGTACTCGATGAAGAAGGACGCCACGAAGAGCCCCACGAGCAGCCAGCGCGGACCGCCCGCCGCCGGAATGAGCAGGGGCCCGAGGAAGATGACCGAGACCGACAGCCGGTAGGCGGTGCCCACCGACAGCCGCCGCACCACCGTGCCGGACACCAGCGCGCCCAGCAGACCGCCCACCGCGGCCGCCCCCATCACGAAACCGACCGCGGCGGCCGACAACTCCTGGTCGCGCACCGCGTACAGCAGGAACAGCGACTGCACCATGGTGAGCAGGAAGTTGCAGGCGCAGCCGACAAGCCCCATCGCCCGCAGCCAGCGGTTGCCGAACACCCAGCGCAGCCCCTCGGCGAGCTCGGTGCGCAGCCGCCGCTTCTCCTTCGGGACCTCCGGGGCGGGTTCGGGCGTCCTGATGAGGATCAGCGACAGCACCGACAGGGCGTACGAGAAGGCGTTCGCCGTCATCGCGAAGGGCGCCGAGAACGCGCTGACCAGCGTGCCGGCGAGCCCCGGCCCGGCGATGTCCGCCGAGGACAGCGTGGCGTTCAGCTTGGTGTTGGCCTCCAGCAGGCTGCGCCGGTCCTTCACGAGCACGGGGACGTACGACATCCAGCTGACGTCGAAGAGCACCGTCGCCACACCGACCCCGAGCGCCAGGGCGTACAGCGCCGGGAGCGTCAGCAGGTCCAGCTCGTACAGGACGGGGACCATGCCGATCAGCACCATCCGCACCACGTTGGCGCCCAGCATGACCGGCCGCTTCCGCCGCCGGTCCACCCACACCCCGAAGAGCAGGGCGAGCCCCAGGAAGGGGACCAGCTGGGCGAAGCGCAGCATACCCAGCTCCCCGGCCCCCACCTCGAAGACCAGGACGGCGGTCAGCGGCAGCGCGAGGTGGGTGATCTGGGTGCCGTACAGGGAGAGCGCCTCGCCCGCCCAGAACACCATGAAGTCCCTGTCGCGCCAGAGCGACCGAGGAGGGCCCTCCGCCTCGGCCGGGGAGGCCGACGCGGTGGACGTACCGTGCTCCGTCATGCGGGAGTCGCCTCTCGTAGGGCCTGGTCGACGATCGAGCCGATGGCGTCGAGGCCCGGGCCCTGCCACACGGAGTGGTGGTCGCCCGGCGCGGTGTGCACCGTGAGCCGGTCGACGTACGGACTCCAGTCCAGGAGCCGTTCCGTCGACTCCTCGGCCTTGATCAGGATCGCGGGGCCGGGATGGACCGCGTCGAGACGGTGGTGGCGCAGGGCCAGGACTCCCGTACGGAAGAGGGCGTAGCGCTCCAGCAGGAACTCCGCGTCGAACTCCTCGGGGACGGCGCCGTGGCGCTCCGCCGCCGCGAAGATCTCCGCCGGTTCCGCCCCGGGCTCCATGCCCGCCAGCGCCTTGTCGATGCCCGGCGCCCGGTCCCGGGTCACGCCGAGGAAGTCGTACAGGAAGTGGCGGGCCAGCTCGTCGTCGGGCGGCACCGACTGCGTGCCGGGCAGCGCCGCGTCGACGATGACGAGCAGTGGGACCTCCTCGCCCCGGGCGGCGAGGAGCCGGGCCATCTCGTAGGCGACGACCCCGCCGAGCGACCAGCCGAGCAGCTGGTACGGGCCGTGCGGCCGGGACACCAGGAGCGAGGCCGTGTGCAGTTCGGCCAGCTCCGCGATCGACGTGGCGGGCTCGGACACCCCGTCGAAGCCCGGCGCCTCGAAGCCGAACACCGGCCGCCCGGCGGGGAGTCGGTGCGCCATCGCCGAGTAGCAGTAGGGCGAACCGGAGACCGGATGGACACAGTGCAGCGGGGTCAGGTCACCCTCGTCCCGGAGGGGGACGAGGCTGCCGGCGGAGGATGCGGTCACGGTGCCGACGTTCCCTTCGTCGTGGAGGCGAGCCGCTCGTCGATGACGGCGGCGATGCCGCTGACGGTGCTCCCGCCGTACAGCAGACGGACGTTCACCCGAATTCCGAAGTGCTTGTTCAGGCGGGTGACGGCGCGCATGGCCTGCAGGGAGTTGCCGCCGACCGCGAAGAAGCCGCTGTCCGCGCCGATCCGGGAGGCGCCGAGCACGGATGCGAAGATGCCGGCCACCGTCCGCTCGGTCTCCGTCGCCGGAGGGGTGTAGCGCGCCGGCGGCTCGCCGACGCCCTCGGGAGGCTCGGGCAGGGCCTTGCGGTCGACCTTGCCGTTGGGCGTCAGGGGCAGCTCGGCCAGGACGAGGACGGTGCTCGGCACCATGAATCCTGGCAGCGACCGGGCCGCGTGCTCGGCGACCGCCGCCGGGTCCACGGTCCGGCCCGCCTCGGGGACGAGATAGCCGACCAGGCGCCGGTCGCCCGAGCCGTCGGGGTGCGCGGTGACGACCGCCTCCCGGACGGTCTCGTGGGCGCGCAGCACGGCCTCGATCTCCCCCAGTTCGATCCGCAGACCGTGCAGTTTGACCTGGAAGTCCGCGCGGCCCAGCAGCTCGATCAGCCCGTCGGGACCGTAGCGGGCCACATCGCCCGTCCGGTAGAGCCGCTCGCCCTCGACCTCGCCGCAGGACCACTCGAAGAACCGCTCCGCCGTCTGCTCCGGCCTGCCGAGGTACTCCCGGGCGAGCCCGATGCCCGCCAGATGGAGCTCGCCCGGCACGCCCGGCGGCACGGGCCGGCGCTCCTCGTCGAGGATGTACGTGCGCTGGTTCGCCATCGGGCGCCCGTACGGGACGCTCGTCCAGCGCGCGTCGGTCTTCGTCACCTCGTAGATCGTGGAGTGGATCGAGGCCTCGGTGGCCCCGCCGAGGGCGACGAAGCGCAGCGCGGGGGCCGCCGCACGCGCCCGGTCGGGGAGCGACACGGGGATCCAGTCGCCGCCGAGCAGCGCCAGACGCAGGTCCGCGAGGGGCGCCGCGCCGGTGGATTCGAGGTGGTCGACGACCATGTCCAGGAGCGCGGGCGCGGAGTTCCAGACGGTGACCCGGTGGTCCGCGAGCAACTCGGCCCAGTGCTCGGGGTCCTTGGCGCGCTCCGGCTCCGTCAGGACCACCGTGCCACCCGCCGTGGTCAGCCCGAGGAACTCGTACACCGACATGTCGAAGCTCGGCGACGACAGGGCGAGGACCCGGTCGCCGGGGCCCACGCCGAAGCGGGAGTTGAGGTCCGCGATGTTGTTCATCACCCCGCGGTGGCGCAGCGCGATCGGCTTGGGCGCGCCGGTGGAGCCCGACGTGTGGATGATGTACGCGAGATCCTCGGGCGTCGCCCCGCCCCCTGGGTTGTGCGTGGGGAACCCGGCGAGAAGCGCCTCGTCCCGGTCGAGGAGGAGCACAGGCGTCCCGGCCGCGGCCCCCTCCTCCGCCGACGGGAGGCTCGCGGCCGGGCCGCTCCGGCTGACGACCACCGCGCAGGACGTGCCGGCCACCATGGTGGCGAGGCGTTGCCGCGGGTAGTCGGGGTCCAGCGGCACATAGGCGCCGCCCGCCTTGAGCACGCCGAGGACGGCGATCAGCAGCTCGGCGGACCGGTCCAGACAGATGCCGACCCGCCGGTCAGGGCCGACACCGCGCTCCCGCAGGTGGTGGGCGAGCCGGTTCGCCGCCTCGTTGACCTCACGGTACGTCCAGGTCCGGTCGGCGCCGATCAGGGCGAGGGCGTCGGGCGACGCGGCGGCGCGGTCCTCGAACGCGGCGTGCAGGCACACCCCGTGCGGAAGGTCCGTCGCCGTGTCGTTCCAGTCGACGAGCATCCGGCGCAGTTCCTCGCCCGGAAGCAGCCGCAGCCGCGACACCGGCCGGTCCGGAGCGGTCAGCCCGTCCTCCAGGAGCGTGACGTAGGAGGAGAGGAACCGGAGTACGGTCTCCCGGTCGAAGAGCTCCGGGGCGTACCGCAGTTCGGCGCTCGGCAGGCCGTCGTCGTCCTCGCGCGGCGGATGCAGCAGCAGCTCGAACTCGTCCTGCCACACCGCCTGTTCGCTCGGCTCCTGTCGCGGCGCCGTGACGTCGGCGGCCAGTTGGGTCAGCGTCTCCGTTCCGGTGACCGTCCGATCCGGACGGACCGGACCCTCACCGGGCGTTCGGACGACGACACCGAAGCGGGACTGACCGCTCCAACGGTGCACCAGCGCCGTGAATCCGGCGAGGAGCACCTCCTGCGGTGCGGTACGGGTCGAGGGACCGAGCCGCACCCGGGCGGCGGCGGTCCGTTCCGGGGTGGCTCCGGGCATGCGCGGCCGGTCGGCGGGCAGCAGCGCCGGCGGCGCCGGTGCCGGGGCCGTGGCGGGGGCGGTGTTCCGGCTCAAGACCTCACTCCTGGCTCGCGGTCGGCGGCGCCCGCCGGGGGGAGACCGGCGCCGAAGGGCAGGGGGTGGGCGCGGCACAGGGCGGCCACCTCGGCCGTGACCCGCTCGCGCACCAAGGGGTCGGTGCGGAACTCGGTGTCGCTCAGCACGGTCGTGGCGCCGAGCACCTCGTGGAGCAGCCGGGCGCAGACCCGCATCTCGTCGGGCCCCATGCCGCGCTGCGCCAGCACGTTCGTGCCGAGCCGCAGACCGCTGGCGACCAGCGGGGCCTTGGTGTCCTTCGGGATGCGGTTGCGGTTGGTGAGGATGCCGCACTCCTCCAGGGCACGTTCCGCGACCACCCCCGTGATGCCCCGGTCGAAGATGTCGAGCAGCACCATGTGGTTCTCCGTACCACCGGTCAGCACCCGGTAGCCGAACTCGTCCAAGGCGTCGGCGAGCGCCGCCGCGTCGTCGCGGACCAGCCGCATCGTCTCCCGGAACGCCGGCTCCGTGACCAGCTTGAGCGCGTGCGCCTTGGCGGCGACACCCGCCGGGCTCGGCGTCCCCTGCGACTGCGGGAAGACCGCGCGCTGCATCAGCCGGTCGAGCGGGGTGCGGCGGGCGTCCGGACCGGGCGTACGGTGCTCCGCGCCCATGAGGATCAGCCCGCCGCGCGGCCCGCCCAGCTGCTTGTAGGTGCTGGTCGTCGTGACGTGCGCCAGGTCGATGGGGCTGGGATGCTCCCCGGCCGCCACCAGACCGGCGATGTGCGAGATGTCGGCCACCAGGTACGCCCCGACCGAGTCCGCGATCGCGCGGAACCGGGCGAAGTCCAGGGTCCGCGGATAGGCGCTGGCGCCCGCGATGAGCACCTGGGGGCGGTGGACCAGGGCCAGCTCGGCCACCTGCTCGTAGTCGATGAACCCCTTGTAGTCCAGGCCGTAGTGGACGGCCCGGTAGTGGTGGCCGGTCACCGAGGCGGCGGACCCGTGCGTGAGGTGCCCGCCGGAGTCCAGGTCGAGGGCGAGCAGGGCGCCGCCCGGCGGCAGCAGCGCCGCCAGGACCGCCTGGTTCGCCGAGGAGCACGAGTGCGGCTGCACATTGGCGTACTGGGCGCCGAAGGCCTGCCGGGCCCGCGCGACGGCCAGCCGCTCCACGCCGTCGAACCGCGCCGCGCCCGGGTGGTAGCGGGCCCCCGGGTAGCCCTCCGCCGTCACGTTCGACAGGGCGGCTCCGCCCGCGGCGAGGACGGCCGGGTTCGCGACGCTCGCGGAGGCCACCATGGCCAGGGTCATGGCCTGCTCCTCCACCTCGCGGTCGAGGAGCAGGGCCAGTTCGGGATCGGTGCCGCCGAGGAGCGCGGCGCCCTGGCGCAGCAGCAGCTCCTGCGCCGAACCGGGCCGGCCACCCGTCACCGGCGCGTGCGGGGGAGGGAGCGCCGCCCCGGGGGCCTCAGGCACGTGAACCCGCCTTCGACTCCACCAGCGCGTCGATGGCGGAGGCGACCGTGGCGACCGAGGCACCGCCGTACAGCAGACGGACGTTGACCTTGACGCCGAAGTGCTTGTTGAGCCGGCTCACCACCCGCATCGCCTGCAGCGAATTACCCCCCAGCTCGAAGAAGTTGCCGTCCGCGCTGACCTGCGGCGCCGACAGGACGGCACCGAACACCTCGGCCACCTTCTCCTCGGTCGCGGTCACCGGGGCGACGAAGCTCGCCGTCGCGTCACCCGAACCGGACACCGGAGCGGGGAGCTTGGCGCGGTCGATCTTGCGCGCCGCCGTCAGTGGGAACTCGGTCAGCTCCACCCAAGCCGTCGGCACCATGTACTCGGGCATCGTGCTGCCCAGGTGCTCACGGAGCTCGGCCACCGTCGGCGGGGTGTCGCCGAGGACCGTGTAGTACGCGACGAGCTGCTTCTCCCCGTAGTCCTCGCGCAGCAGGACCAGCGCCATCCGGACCTTCGGGTGCGTCAGCAGACCGGACTCGATCTCCCCGAGCTCGATCCGCAGGCCGCGCAGCTTCACCTGGTTGTCGAGCCGCCCGATGAAGTCGATCTGCAGATCACGGGTCCAGCGCACCAGGTCACCGGTGCGGTAGACCCGGCCCTCGCCCAGGAACGGGTCCGGCACGAACTTCTCGTCCGTCATCTCCGGCAGGTTGAGGTAACCGCGGGCCAGACCCTCGTCCCCGCCGATCAGCAGCTCGCCCGGGACCCCGACCGGCACCAGGTTGAACTCCTTGTCCACCACGTAGTGCAGCCGGCTGAACTCCGGCCTGCCGATGGGCGGCGAGGACTGCCACTCCTTGTGCTCGCAGAGGTACTCGGTCGTCGCCACCGACGCCTCGGTGGGGCCGTACAGGTTGACGAACTTCCGCCCCGGCAGGTTCCACTTGTTGACCAGCTCGGCCGGCAGGGCCTCCGCGCCGCCCATGATGTACTTCAGATCCGGGTACGGCCCCGCCTCGACCACGGAGAGGATCGCCGGGGACAGACCCGCGTACGTCACCCGCTGGTCGCGGATCAGAGCGCCCAGGGCCTCGGGGGACGAGGCGTCCTCGGGCGCCACCAGGACGAGGGCCGAACCGCTGATCAGGCCGGCGAAGATCTCGCCCTGCGACATGTCGAAGGTGAGCGCCGGCAGTTGGAGCAGCCGGTCCTCGGTGGTCCACTCGCCGAAGGTGCGCCGGTAGGCCTCGATGAACATGCGCAGGCCCCGCTGCTCGATCATCACGCCCTTCGGACGCCCGGTCGAGCCCGAGGTGTAGAGGACGTACACCAGCGAGGTCGGCTCGGCCCACTCCTCCAGTGGCTCGTCGTCCGGCTGCGCCTCGATCAGCGCCCAGTCGGCGTCGATACGGACGCTCTCCCATCCGCACGAGTCCGGCAGGTCGCCCACCACGTTCGCCCGAGTGATGACCAGCGGGCTCTTGGTGTCCCGCAGCATGTGGTCCAGACGGGCGTTGGGGTGCGAGGGGTCGATGATCGTGTACGCGGCCCCGGAGACCATGACGCCCAGGATCGCCACCAGGGCGTCCAGGTCGCGGTCCATCGCGATGGCCACGACCTCCTCCTGCCGCACGCCCCGGGAACGGATGTACCGGGCGAGCTTGCCGGCCCGGCGCATCAGCTCGCCGTACGTCATCTCCACGCCCCGGCAGACCAGCGCGACCAGCTCCGGGTTCTCCTTCGCGATCCGGGCGATCGTCGCGTGCACCGGCTCCGTCGGGTAGTCGAAGTCCGCGCCGCGCCCCACGTCGAGCAGCTCGCGCCGCTCCTCCTCGGAGAGCAACGGCAGCGCGGAGACCGGGGTCTCGGGGGCGTCCGCCGCCGCCTCGAGCACGGTCCGGAAGTGCCCGATCATGGCCTCGACGCGCCAGCGGTCGTACAGGTCGGTGGCGAACTCGACGATCAGACGCAGCCGTTCGGTACCCTCCACGAAGCTGAAGGACAGGTCGAACCGCGAGCGGGAGGTCGCCAGGGTGATCGACTCCGACGTCAGGCCCGTGAGCTCCAGCGCGTCACCGGTGCTCGCCTCGCCCAGCAGCTGACAGGCGATCTGGAAGAGCGGGTTGCGGCCCGCGTCCCGGGTCGTCTGGACCCGGTCCACGACGTGGTCGAACGGCACGTCCTGGTTGTCGTACATGTCGAGGTTGGCGTCGGCGATGCGCTCCAGGAGCTCGGCGAAGGTGACCCCGCCGGACAGGTCGCAGCGCAGCACCGTCATGTTGATGAACAGGCCGACGACGTCCTCGAGTTCCGGATCGGTCCGCCCCAGCATGGGCACCCCGAGGGCGATGTCGTCCTGCCCGCTGTACCGGCTCAGGACGACGTTCAGCGCCGCCGCGACCACCATGTACAGCGACGCGCCCTGCTCGTGCGCCAACGTACGGGCCTTCGCGAGGAGTTCGGCCGGGAAGTCGACCACGAAGGTCTCGCCGTTCTGCGTCGGCTCGGCGGGCCGGATCCGGTCGGCGGGCAGTTCGAGCGCCTCCAGACCGGCGAGCCGCTCCTCCCAGAACTTCAGCTCCTCCTCCCACACCCCGTCGGCCCGCTGCTTGCGCTGGCGCTTGATGTGGTCGCCGTAGCCGATGGACAGCTCGGGCAGTGAGGGCTCACGGCCGGCGACGAGGTCGGCGTACGCCTGGGAGATCTCCCGGCTGACGACACCGCCGGACCAGCCGTCGGTGACGATGTGGTGGAAGCTGAGGCCGAGCACGTGGTGGTCGGGGGCCAGTCGGAACAGCTGGAAGCGGGAGATCGGCCCGGCCGCCAGGTCGAACGGCGTGTCCGCCTCGGTCTGGAGCGCCTCGCGCAGCTTCTCCTCGGCCTCCTCGGGGGCCAGGCCGGAGAGGTCCCGCAGCGGCAGCGGCCGGTCCTCGGCCGGCGAGACGACCTGGTACGGGACGCCGTCCGCCGAGTGGAACGTCACCCGCAGCTGCTCGTGGCGCCGAACCAGCAGATTGAGTGCGCCTTCGAGGGCGGCGGTGTCGAGCGGACCGCGCAGCCGGTAGGCGATCGGGACGTTGTAGGTGGTCTCCCCGGGACTCATCTGGTCCAGGAACCACAACTGCTCCTGACCGAAGGACAGTTGGATGCGCGACTCGGCGGTGTGGATGCTCATCGTCACAGGACTCCATTCAGGGCATGGCAGGGCGAAGCAGGGCAGGGCGGAGCGAGGAAGGGCGGAGCACGGCAGGGCGGTGCCGCGGCGCGGCGCCGTGGGGAGGTGCGGAAGGGGGAACCCGAGCGGGTTCGCGACGGGCCGGGGCGGCGGCCCCCGTGCGACGGGGGCCGGGGCCCCGGCGGGTCAGCGGAGCGGGTCCGAGCCGGCCGGGGCCGAGGACGGCCTGAGCACTCGCTCCACGCGGCTCAGCCCTTCCGCCACGGCCTCGGGCGAGCGCGCGAAGCAGATCCGGAAGCCGTCACTGGCTCCGAGCGTCTCGCCGGGCATCAGCAGCACGCCGAGGTCCAGCGCTCTGCGGCACATCGTCAGCGGCTCCTCCCCGGTCGTGAGCCAGAGCCACGCGAACGGGGTGCCCTCCGGCTCCACGAGCGTCACCGCGTCCGCGTTGCGGCGGGCGAACTCCCGTACAAGGTCGAGACCTTGGCCGGTGAGCTCGTGGTAGGAGCGCAGATGGTCCGTACGGTGCGCCAGGACGTCGCAGGCCAGCGTCTCGCACAGCACCGAGTTGGAGATGGTGGACAGGAACTTGCGCCGGGCGCAGCGCTCCACGACGGCCGGTGGGCCGTAGAGCCAGCCGACCCGCAGCCCGGGAAAGCCGTACACCTT
Organism: Streptomyces sp. NPDC054975; assembly: GCF_053609105.1. Classification (NCBI taxonomy): domain Bacteria; kingdom Bacillati; phylum Actinomycetota; class Actinomycetes; order Kitasatosporales; family Streptomycetaceae; genus Streptomyces; species Streptomyces sp. NPDC054975. Next base: position 11,238 of record NZ_JBSGWV010000020.1, on the reverse strand, counting down.
CGACAGGCTCGACACGGAGATCACCCGGTCGGAGCCCACGGCGGCGGACGAGGAGAGGTCCAGCGCGTACTCCTCGTCCAGGAGCAGATGCGCCCCCGTCCGTTCCGCCAGGGCGACCAGCGCGCGCAGGTCCTTCTCCGCGATGCACCGACCGGTGGGATTGCACGGGCTGTTGGCGACGATCAGCCGCACGTCCGGCCCGGCCACCGCCTCGGCGGCCTCGACGTCGAAGCTGAGATCCGGCCGGAACCCCACGAGATCGACCGTGGACCCCAGCTCGGGGGGTACGTCCCAGGACTGCTGCCAGCCCGGCCGGAAGGCGATCACCCGCGATCCGGGCGACAGGAGCGCCGCGTACACCAGGTACAGCGCCTGCTGGGCGCCCTGGGTGATCAGGACCGAGTCGGCCGGACCGCCGTACAGGCCGGCCACCGCCTCCCGCAGGACGTTGATGCCCCGGTCGTGTCCGTAGTCCAGTTCCAGACCGGGCGGCACCGCGAGGGCGTCGAGCCGCCCCGGGACCATGTTGCTGTCGCCCAGGTCGATGTCGAAGCGCCCGGCGGCGTCCTCGAACACCCAGCGCTGGATCGGGTAGTCGCGCGAGCGCGGCGAGGAGACGGTCACCGTACGGTCCCCGGAGCCCCGGCCGACGCCGTCCGGGCGAGCCGCGCGCGCAGCGCGGGCGCGAAGGAGCCGGCGGCCACCTGCTCGGCGTCACCGGTCATGGTGACCCCGCCGTCCTCCGCGACGGCGATCTCCACACCGCCCCCGGGCATCCTGACCTCCACCCGGCGCTCGCAGAGCCCGAGTTCGCGGGCGGCCGACACCGCGGCGCAGGCACTGGCCCCGGACGCGGTCACGTATCCGGCACCGCGCTCGAAGACCTCCAGCTCCATCACCGACCGGTTCACCATGCGCATGAACTGCACGTTGGTGCGGTGCGGGAACCGCGCGTGCCCGGCGATCGACGGGCCGAGCCGGCGCGCCAGCTCCGCCGACGGCTCGTCCACCGGCACCACGGTGTGCGGATTGCCGTTGTACACACAGGTGACGGTGAGCTTCTCGCCGTCCACCGACAGCGGCACGCCGACCGCCCGGCCGGCGTACGGGGCCGTCCCGTCCTCCTGGAGCAGGGGCACGTCGGCTCCGTCGAAGCTGGGGCGCCCCATGCCGACCTCCACGCGGCCCGCGGAAGCGTCGAGCACGCGCACCGGGCAGTCGCCGGCGGCCGTACGGAGCGTGAACTCCCGCCCGTCGCCCCAGTCGCCGGGCTCGTGCCCGGCGAGGTGGAGCGCGAACATCCGCAGCCCGTTGCCGCTCCTGCCGCAGTCGGTGCCGTCGGAGTTGTACAGGTCGAGCGCGACCGGCACGCCGGGGCGCGGCGGCTCCAGCGGCCCGTGCAGGACACCGTCGGCCCCGATCCCCAGACGCCGGTCGCAGATCAGCCGGATCGCCTCACGGGTCACCGGGAAGTCGATGTGGCGGGGGTCGATCACCACGTAGTCGTTGCCTGCTGCCTGGTACTTGTAGAAGTCGATCACGGATGATCTCCCTTGGCTGCTGGGCGCGGCGCCGCCCCGAGGCGTGGTGCCCCGCCCCGGGGCGGCGCCCGGGTTCACTGCTCGGAGAGCGCGGCGGCGTCGTGCTCGTCGCCGTACCACTTCTCCGCCCACCGGGAGAACGCGACGATGACGATGTCCCGGTGGCCCGGTCCGCCGTCGGCGGAGAGCACGTCGGTGACATCGTGGGCCAGCGCCCGGTCGTCGAGGAGGACCGCCTGCCCGGGCTCCAGCGTGCCCGTCCAGAACGGCTCGTCGGCCCCCGGGTTCCACAGCCGGGTCTGGCCACCGGCGACGTTCACCTTGTTGAGGATCGCGATCATCACGAACTCGTGCCCGTCGTGGTGCACGCCCTCCGGAGTGAGCGGGCCCGGCTTGCCGCCGTCCGCCCGGGTCCGGTTCTGGTGGACGTTGATCTGCCAGTCCTCGGACCGGTCGAGGCCGAGCTCGCGGACGCCGTGCTCGATCAGCGGCGTGAAGTCGACCTTGATCGGCTCGTAGACGCGCCGGATGCCGCCGCCGACCGAGTTGAACTTCTTGTACGTCGTGTAGTCGCGGTGCGCGAGCCGCTCGAACGACCACGCGTCCTCGCCCTGCGGCCGGAGCCGGTACTGCGAGAACCGCTTGAAGCGGGTGCCGTTGCCCATGTACTCGTCGACCGGGCAGTCGTCGTAGCTGGGCAGGATGTCGGCCGAGACATCCGGCAGGTCGATGACGGTGAACCGTTCGCTGCCGAGGGGCATGATCTCTCCTCCAGAAATGGGGTGGCTTCGGGCGTCGAACGTCAGGCGGCGACGGAAGGCATGCGCTCGTCCAGATAGGCGGCAGAGGAGTTGAGCCGCCAGAGGATCCCGCGGGCGATGGCGCGCCGCATGTCCGCGGACTCGGCGGCGGGCAGCACCACGTTGTGGAACCAGCCCTGCGCGTGCTGGGAGTCGATGGTGATGTGCAGCTTGTGGTACACGATCCCGACCTCCGGCAGCCCCAGCCGCTCCCAGGCGTGCACGACCTGCACGAACCGGTCCGGCGCCATCCACTCGGTCATCCCCAGGAAGCCCACGGCCTCCGGGTACAGGGTGCGGTGGCGGCACAGCATGACCGCGAGGTTGCCGTTGAGCAGCGAGGTGGCGGTGAGCGAGCGGGCGAGCTCGTCCTCCGAGATCTCGAAGACCTCGTAGATCTTGTTGAAGAGGTGGGTGTGGACCTGCTCGGGGGCGCCATTGCCCATCTCGTCCCAGAAGTTGGCGGCGATCTCCATCTTCGCGGCGCCGGCCGTGCCCACCTGCATCATGGCGAGCAGGTCGTCGAAGCGGCCGTCCACGACCGACTCCTGCATCACGTAGTTCCGCAGGTCGCCCTCCGTGGCGGTGTTGCGGATGAACTCGTGGTAGTACGGGTGCTTGTACACCCGGTGGCCGCGCGCCGTGCTCTTGAGCCAGGACAGGTACTCCCGGGGCTCCGTCGGCGCCTCTTCGAGCAGGCCCGGCTCGATCAGCCGGTCCTGCGCGGCCGCCGTGGCGGTCTCGAGCAGCCGGGCTATCTCGTAGATGACGACGGAGCCCTCGGCGCTCTGCCGCCCGGGGATCTTCGTGTACAACTGGTAGATCCTGTCGAGCAGATACTGCTGCGCGTACAGGGCGCCGCCGTCGCCCGCGGCCGCGGCGGCGTTGATGTCGGCCACCTCGCCCAGGATCTGGATCCGCTCGCCGCCCGACAGGGCGTCCACCTTCTCGGGCGCGGAACCGAGCCATGCGCACACCCTGTCCACCGTGGACAGGAACGGGTCACCGGAGAGAGTCAGACCCTTGGAGCCGCCGACTTCTGGCATGTGTTTCCCCTTGGATTCACTGGACGAATCAGATTCTCGACACGTGGTCCGTACGTGGTCCGTGCACCGCCGCCGCGGCGAAGTCGTGCCTCGCGGCGGCCGCCTGGAGCGGCGGGCGCTGCCATTGTGCAAGGGGGGCGCTGGACGTCCTGTGTACGTCCTCTGTACGTCGCCTGACACTCCCCGGAGTTACGCTGACGTCGCCCTGAAGGACCGGTACGGAGGTGGGTGGCGTGACCGAGGAGAGTGCGCGGGCACCCGTCTCGTACGGGCGGCTGCGGGTGGAGCGGGAGGACCTCGGGCCGGCCCGCTGGCTGACCGAACGGCGCCCCGGCCACGGCGCGTTCGGCACCGTGAGCGGGGTCGCCGCGCCGGGGTTCGCCGCGTACGCGCGGGTGCTGCACCCCGCGGCCCTCGACGAGCGCCCGGTGCGCTGGGAGACCGTCGCCGCGGCCCACGGACGGACGGTCGGGGCGCTCACCGACTGGTACGAGGTGATCGGCGCCGAGCCGTACTCCTACCAGAACGCCGAGGAGTACGGCCTGCGCGGGGTGTGGGACGAGCACCCGGACGAAGGCCCCACCCCCGGTGGGGTCGCACGGGCCCTGATCCCCGTGCTGGCCCGGCACACGGGCACGCCGGAGCGCTGCTGGTTCGGGCTCTGGGACGGCTACGGCCGTCGGGAGTGGCGCGGGACCCCGACCTTCCCCACCCCGGGACGGGACGAGGTCCTGCTCTCCGGACCGCTGGCCGACGTCCTCTCCGTCGAGGACGAGGAGGACTTCGCCGACCTCCCCGACCTGTGGTGGCCGCAGGACCGGGCGTGGTGCGTGGGCGGTGACGTCGACCTGGTGAGCACGTACGTGTGCGGATCGGAGGAGCTGATCGCCGAGCTGCTCACGGCCCCCGGCCTGGAGGCGCACCGCGTGGCGGCCGGGGACCGGGTCGGCTGACCGCCCGCCGCACAGGCCGCTCCCCGGGGGTGCCGGGGAGCGGGGAGTGGGCCATCCTGGGGGTATGGGTGCCCAGGGTGGTGGGACCCTTCGTCGGGGTCTTTCCGGAGGCCGGGGCGCGTGGCGCGCTCCGGCCGTCATCGTCGTGGCCCTGGTCGTGGCTGTCGTCGCGGCGCTCTGCGGATGCGCGGGGGCGGGCACCGTCACCGACGACCGCGGCAGCCCGACCTCCCTGACGCCTACGGTCTCAACGGCCTCCGAGGCCCCCGTGGCGCCCGCCCCGCCCGCTCCCACGTCGTCGGAGCCCTCGCCGCGGCCGCCGGTCGCCGCCGAGGTGTCCATACCGTCGATCGGCGTGGACGAGCTGGAGGTCGTCCCGTACGAGGGCACGACCGACGACCGCGCGGGCACCCGGATCCAGGACCGCGGCGTGGCCGCCAGCCCCTACGGAGAGCGCGGGGGCGTCGGACCGGGGGAGATCGGCAACTATCTGGTGACCGCCCACCGGCTCTCGGCCGGCGGCGCCCTGCGCGACCTCCCCGCGGTCGACGTGGGGGACCTGGTGCACGTCACCGCCGCCGGCACCGTCTACACGTACAAGATCGTCGAGACCCGGACCACGTCCTTCCGCTCGGACCGCTCCCTGGCCGAGCAGCGGGCCGCCGTGCCGGGCGAGCCGGGGCAGAAGCCCACCCGGGCCATGATCACGCTCTCCACGTGCGCGACACCCGAGGACGACGCGGCGGGAAACTACTGGCGGGACGCCAACGGCAACCCGGAGCACCGCATCGACAAGATCGGCGTCCTGACCGGCAAGCGACCGGCCTGACGCGGACGGGACCTGACGGGGGACGGCTTCGGCACCCCGTACGAGCGTCCCCTCGCATTGCTCAGGGAGTTCGGGCCAGGGCGGCGGCGCCCGGACGGCCGGGGCGCGGGGGCCGGGCGGCGCCTGGACGGCCGGGGGCCGGCGGGGCCAGCCGCAGGAAGGGTGCCTGACCTGGGTTTTCCGGGGGCAAATGCCGGGAACCTGCCTTTTTGCCCTCCGTTCAATCCTTGGACTGACAGGGCACACCCGAGGTTCCGTCTGGAGGTCGCATGCTGCTCACCCACCACATCGACGTCGGCACGCTCCGCGTCACGCTGCATCAGGGCCTCGACGTCACGAACCGTGCCGCGGCCGCCCTGCTCATCCAGGCCCTGGTCGACGCCCACCGGCCCCGAGCCGTCGAGCTCGAACTGCCCGGAGGCCCGGCCTCCGCCGCGACCATGAGCGCGGTCGCCCGCGCGAAGAGGATGTGCGACAGCCTCGCCATCCCGTTCACCCTGGTCCACGGACCGGCCGAGCGGCAGCCTCTGTCCCGGGAGCCTCTGGCGGCGGCAGCGGGGGAGTGAAGGGTCCCGCCGGGCAGGCGCCCGGCGGGACGGTACACAACGGGGCGGCGCCCGTTCATCCGCCGACCAGGACGACATCGAGCCGCCGCGGGCCGTGGACGCCCTCGACCCGGTCGAGTTCGATGTCGCTGGTGGCCGACGGGCCCGAGATCCAGGTCAGGGGGCGCGCCGGGTCGAGCCGGTCGAGCGCCTGGGGGACCGAGCCGACGACCTGCTCAGGGACGCGCACCAGGCACAGGTGGTGGTCGGGGACGAGGGTGAGGCGGCGGCCGCCCTGGTCGGGGCCGGCGTCGAGGACGACGGTGCCGGTCTCCGCCACGGCCACCGCGCAGCCGGTCACGACGCTGTCGACGGCGTCGAGGTCGTACGGGATGAGGCCGGGGCCCTCTTCGACGACGGTGGCGGCGGTACGGCTCAGCAGGGGGCGGGGCAGCCCCGTCGGCACGAGCACCCGGCGTGCGCCGCGCTCGGCGAGGAGGCGACCGATCAGCTCCGCCAGTCCGTCCGGGCGGCAACGGTGGACGACGGCGCGGTAGTCCGCGAGGTTCTCGGCGAGCAGGTCGACGGTCTGCTCCTGGGTGCGCTCTCCGTGCTCCCGTTCGTACCGGCGGGGTACGGCCTGCTCGTACGTGCTGTCCGGGTCGGCCGGGGGGATGTCGGTCAGGGCCTGGCGGATCCGGGCCAGGACGAGGTCCCTGCTGCTCACGAGGAGCCTTCCTTTCGTTCCTGCTCGCGCTTCCACCAGTTGCGGAAGGACTCCGCCGGTACCTCCGGCAGATCCCGGCTGTCCGTCCACGCGCGCCCGGGGCCGGGTAGGCGGGAGGGGTGCAGGCGCCGGGTGAGGGAGGCGAGCCGCTGCCCGGCCTCGTAGGCGCGGGGATGGTCGAAGGCCCAGGTCGCGGCGGTGAGAGCGGCCTTCTCCATGGAGTGGCCGCCCTGATCGGCGACCCTCTCGCGGAGGTGGACGAGGACCTCGGGGATGTCGATGGCGACGGGGCACACGTCGTAACAGGCCCCGCAGAGGGAGGAGGCGTAGGGCAGCGAGGCGTCGATCTCGCTTGCGGTGCCGCGGAGTTGGGGCGTCAGGATCGCGCCGATCGGGCCCGGGTAGACGGAGCCGTACGCGTGCCCGCCGGCCCGCTCGTACACCGGGCAGACGTTGAGGCAGGCGGAGCAGCGGATGCAGCGCAGGGCCTGGCGGCCGACCTCGTCGGCGAGGGTGTCGGTGCGGCCGTTGTCGAGAAGGACGAGGTGGAAGGCCTGGGGCCCGTCGCCGTCGGTGGTGCCGGTCCACAGGGAGGTGTAGGGGTTCATGCGCTCGGCGGTGGAGGAGCGGGGGAGGGTCTGGAGGAACACCTCCAGGTCCCGCCAGGTGGGCACCACCTTCTCGATGCCGACGACGGAGATGAGGGTCTCGGGGAGCGTCAGGCACATCCGTCCGTTCCCCTCCGATTCCACGACGACGAGGGTGCCGGTCTCGGCGACCATGAAGTTGGCGCCGGAGATGCCGACCTTGGCGCGCAGGAACTTCTCCCGCAGGTGGAGCCGGGCCGCCTCCGCGAGATCGGCGGGGCGGTCGGTCAGGTCCTCGGGCGCGGGGCGGCCCCATGTCCCCATCTCCGAGCGGAAGATGTCCCGGATCTCGCCCCTGTTGCGGTGGATGGCCGGGACGAGGATGTGTGACGGGCGGTCCTTGCCCAACTGCACGATCAGCTCGGCGAGATCGGTCTCGTAGGCGGCGATGCCCTCCGCCTCCAGGGCTTCGTTGAGCCCGATCTCCTGCGTGGCCATCGACTTGACCTTGACGACCTCGCTCTCCCCGGTGGCCTTCACCAGCTCGGTCACGATCCGGTTGGCCTCGTCGGCGTCCGCCGCCCAGTGGACGGTGCCCCCGCCCCGCACCACCGACTCCTCCAACATCACCAGGTAGTGGTCGAGATGGCGCAGGGTGTGGTCCTTGATCCGCCGGCCGGCCTCGCGCAGCTCCGCCCAGTCGTCCAGCTCGGCGACCGCCTTGGCCCGCTTGTCGCGGATGGTGTGCGTGGCGTGGCGGAGGTTGGTGCGCAGGGTCGGGTTCCGTACGGCCTCGTGCGCGGCGGCCGGGAAGGCGGGCATGCCCAGGAACGCCCTCCCGTCGCCCGAGGACGGCCCTTCGACGGGCGCTTCCGCACGCTTCTTGTCCCTCATCCCAGGGGCTCCTCTTCCGTGCTCGCCAGGATCTCGGCGATGTGGACCGGCCTCATACCGACCTTGAGCCGGCTCATCGTGCCGCCGAGGTGCGTCAGGCACGAGTTGTCGGCGGCGCACAGGACGTCCGCGCCGGTCGAGACGGCGCTTCGGACCTTGTCGGTGCCCATCGCGGCGGACACGTCGGGGTTCTTCACCGCGAACGTGCCGCCGAAGCCGCAGCACTCCTCGGCGCCCGGAAGCTCCACGAGCTTCAGGCCCTTGACCGCCGAGAGCAGCCGGTGCGGCCGGTCGGCGAGACGGAGGCCGCGCAGGCCGTGGCAGGTCGGATGGTAGGTGACCGTGCGCGGGTAGGACGCGCCGACGTCCGTCACCCCGAGGACGTCGACCAGGAACTCCGTCAGCTCGTACGTCTTCGGCACGACCGGCGCCACGGTCGCGGCGAGCCCGTCGCCCCGGCCCTCCGCCCGGGCCCTCTCGCCCATGCGCGGGTACAGCTCGCGCACCATGGCCCCGCACGAACCGGACGGGGTGACGATCGCGTCGTAGGCGCCGAAGACCTCGGCGAACCGCCGCGCGAGCGGCTCGGCCTGGCGGCGGTAGCCGGTGTTGTACTGCGGCTGTCCGCAGCAGGTCTGCCCGGCCGGGAAGTCGACGTCGACCCCCAGCCGGGTCAGCAGCCGCACGACGGCGCGGCCCGTGTCCGGATACAGCGTGTCGTTGACACAGGTCAGAAACAGAGCGACACGCATCACGGCTCCCTCAGGTCACGTCACTTCACGGTCAATGATCCATTCCCCCGGAACGTATTCCGCAACGGGCGCGCGGCCCCGCACCGGGGCGCGGCGGCGGACGAGTGCCGGCCGCGGGGGTGTCACCTGGCGTACACCCTTGTGCCGCCGACGTAGGTGCTGTCCACCCGTGCCTCGGCGATCTCCTCCGGCGGCGCGGTGAAGATGTCGCGGTCGAGCACCACCAGGTCGGCGAGCATGCCCGGGAGGAGCGTGCCGGTCCTGTCGTGTCCGTTCACGTGCGCCGCGCCGGCGGTGTACGCGGCGACGGCGGTGGGCAGGTCGAGGCGCTGCTCCGGGAGGAAGACACGCTCGTCGGTCGTGCCGGGCTCCTTCCGGTTCACCGCGACGTGCAGGCCGGCTATCGGGTCCGGGCTGGAGACGGGCCAGTCGCTGCCCGCCGCCAGGGTGGCCCCCGCGCGGAGCAGGGAGCCGAACGGGTACTGCCAGGAGGCCCGTTCGGGGCCGAGGAAGGGGATCGTCAACTCGTCCATCTGCGGTTCGTGCGCTGCCCACAGCGGCTGGATGTTGGCGATGGCGCCCAGGTGGGCGAAGCGTGCCATGTCGTCGGGGTGGACCACCTGCAGATGCGCGAGGTGGTGCCGGTTGCCGCGCCGCCCGTTGGCCTCGACCGCGGCCTCGATCGCGTCCAGCGCCTCGCGCACGGCACGGTCGCCCAGGGCGTGGAAGTGCACCTGGAAGTCGAGGGCGTCCAGTCGGGTCACGTACGAGCGCAGCGCCGTCGGATCGACGAAGCTCAGGCCCGCGTTGGCGGTGGCGCAGCCGCATCCGTCGAGGTACGGCGTCGTCATCGCGGCCGTGAAGTTCTCGGCGACGCCGTCCTGCATGATCTTCACGGAACCGGACCGGAACCGCCCGTACGCCAACTCCCGGCGCCGCTCGACGAGTTCCTCGATCTGCTCCGCCCCGCGCTCGCGGTCCCACCACAGGGCCCCGTTGACCCGAGCGGTGAGCGTGCCTTCGCGGGCGGCGGCGAGATACGCGTCGGAGGGGTCGGGGTGGCCGCCGTACGCACCGAGCAGCGCGTCCTGCCATCCGGTGACGCCGAGGGAGTGCAGCAGCTCCTGCGCGCGCAGCAGACCGGCGAGCCGGGCGGCGGGCGTGCTCGGCGGGACGAGCCGTGAGACCAGGGCGGTGGCGCCCTCCTGCAGGGCGCCGCTCGGCGTGCCGTCCGGCTCGCGCTCGATCCTGCCGTCGACCGGATCGGCCGACTCCCGGGTGATTCCAGCCAGTTCGAGGGCGCGCGTGTTGGCCCACGCGCCGTGGTGGTCGCGGTTGACGAGACAGACCGGGCGGTCGGGGACCACCGAGTCGAGGAGCTGCCGGGTGGGTAGACCGCCCTCGAAGCTCTCCATCGACCACCCGCCACCGGTGATCCACGGACGCTCCGGGTGGGCGTCGGCGTACTCCCGGACCCGCACCAGATAGTCCTCCACGCCGACCGTGCCCGTCAGGTCGCACTCCGCCAGCTCCGTCCCGCCGAACACGGCGTGGATGTGCGCGTCCTGGAAGCCGGGCAGGAGCAGCTTGCCGCGAAGGTCCACGACCTCGGTGTCCGGACCGATGAGTTCCCGCACGTCGTCGTGGCCGACGGCGGTGATGCGCTCCCCGGTGACCGCCAGACCGCTCGCCCGCGTGCGGGCGGGATCACCGGTGTGGACGGGGCCATGGGTGAAGACCAGATCGGCCGTGGTCATGGGTGCTCCAGAGCGAGAGAGGGAGGGGGCCTGGCGAACGGACATGCAACTCGGCGGCGCGTTTACATGTCAATGGTGTTGTCATAAGGTCCGCGGATGGTCGAGCGAGTGGTCCCCGAGGGGCAGCGGCGGCGCCGCAGGCCCACCAAGCAAGGCGCCGTCCTCTCGGAACGGCTGATCATCGAGACGGCGCTGCGGCTCGTCGCTCAGCACGGCGCGGACGCCCTGTCCGTACGGCGGCTCGGCACCGCCCTCGGCGCCGACCCCAGCTCGCTGTACCGGTACTTCCGGAACACGGACGACCTGCTGCTCGCGCTGGCCGACGAGTTCGTGGGGCGCGCGCAGGACGGCTGGACGCCCAGCGGGGACTGGCGCGCGGACCTCCGGGAGCTGGGCCTGCGGATCCACGCGGTGTACCTGGCGAACCCACAGGTCGCGCTGCTCGCCGCGCACCGCACCACGGGCCGCGCCCATGAGACGGCGGTGGTGGAGAAGATCCTCGGCATCCTGCGCGGGGCGGGCTTCCCCGACGCGACGGCCGTACGGCTCTACCACGCCTTCGTCGACCAGGCGCTGGCCTTCGCGGCCCTCGACGCCGCGGCCCTCGCCCTGCCGACTCCGGCGCGCGAGGCCGACGAGGCGGTCTGGCACGCCTCGTACGGCAAACTCCCGCAGGACGCGTACCCGAACGTCGCGGCGACGTTCCCCCTCCTCGCCGCCGACATGCGGGACAGCGGCTACCCCTTCGCCCTGGAGCTGATGCTGGAGGCGGCGGAAGCCCGCCTGCGGGGGTGAACCGCCGAGGGC
>NZ_JBSGWV010000019.1:0-126517 GCF_053609105.1 Streptomyces sp. NPDC054975 | reverse complement strand
GCCCCCCCTTCTGCCGCCCCGTGGGGGGGCGCTCCCGGGGTTCCGCCGGGGTGGGGGGGGTGCCGCGTGGCGGCCCGGGGGGGGGCGCTGCACCCCCGCCCCCGCGGGGCCGCCGCTCCAGCGAGACGCTAGACGAGCGCGCTGCCCGGGAGCTCGACCTTCGCGCCCAGCTCGACGAGCTTCTCCATGAAGTTCTCGTAGCCGCGGTTGATCAGGTCGATGCCGTGGACCCGGGACGTGCCCTGGGCCGCGAGCGCCGCGATCAGGTACGAGAAGCCGCCGCGCAGGTCCGGGATGACCAGGTCCGCGCCCTGGAGCTTCGTCGGGCCCGACACGACCGCCGAGTGCAGGAAGTTGCGCTGGCCGAAGCGGCAGTCCGAGCCGCCCAGGCACTCGCGGTACAGCTGGATGTGCGCGCCCATCTGGTTCAGCGCGGAGGTGAAGCCGAGCCGGGACTCGTACACCGTCTCGTGGACGATGGAGAGGCCCGCGGCCTGCGTCAGGGCTACCACCAGCGGCTGCTGCCAGTCGGTCTGGAAACCGGGGTGCACGTCCGTCTCCAGGGCGATCGCGTTGAGCGAGCCGCCCGGGTGCCAGAAGCGGATGCCCTCGTCGTCGATCTCGAAGGCGCCACCCACCTTCCGGTACGTGTTGAGGAAGGTCATCATCGACCGCTGCTGCGCGCCGCGGACGTAGATGTTGCCCTCGGTCGCCAGCGCCGCCGACGCCCAGGAGGCCGCCTCCAGGCGGTCCGGGAGCGCGCGGTGCGTGTAGCCGTCGAGCTTGTCGACACCGGTGATCCGGATGGTCCGGTCGGTGTCCATGGAGATGATCGCGCCCATTTTCTGCAGGACGCAGATCAGGTCCTCGATCTCCGGCTCCACGGCCGCGTTGGAGAGCTCGGTGACGCCCTCCGCCAGGACGGCGGTCAGCAGCACCTGCTCGGTCGAGCCGACCGAGGGGTACGGCAGCCGGATCTTCGTGCCGCGCAGACGCTGCGGGGCCTCCAGGTACTGGCCGTCGGCCCGCTTCTCGATGGTCGCGCCGAACTGGCGCAGCACGTCGAAGTGGAAGTCGATCGGCCGGCCGCCGATGTCGCAGCCGCCCAGGCCCGGGATGAAGGCGTGGCCCAGGCGGTGCAGCAGCGGGCCGCAGAAGAGGATCGGGATGCGCGACGAACCGGCGTGGGCATCGATGTCGGCCACGTTGGCGGACTCGACGTGCGTCGGGTCGAGGACCAGCTCGCCCGGCTCCTCGCCGGGGCGGACGGTCACTCCGTGCAGCTGGAGGAGTCCGCGGACCACACGGACGTCACGGATGTCGGGCACATTGCGCAGTCGGCTCGGCCCGCTGCCGAGCAGGGCGGCGACCATCGCCTTGGGCACGAGGTTCTTCGCGCCGCGGACGCGGATCTCGCCCTCGAGCGGGGTTCCGCCGTGGACAAGCAGTACATCGTCTGTGCCGGTCATGAATCTCGCGTTCCGGAGAGGTCGGGCAGGGGGCCAGGGAAAAGGGTAAGGCTCGTCTACCCCCGGCTCGTAAGTCCAACGGGGCCTCCCAGATGTAATGAATTCGGCACAACACCCTCTGTTCATGTGATCTTGCGGAGCGTTACCGTCCGTTTGTGTCCGCACGAGGCCGCCGCGGCCGCCCTGAACTGCACGGCTCGCCGGTCTGTCCACAGTCCGCCCTTCGACCCCCGCGAACCCCGAAGATGCGGGATCATGTGTCGCATGACCGAGGTGTCCTCGCTCACAGGACGGCTGCTCGTCGCCACCCCCGCCCTGGCCGACCCCAACTTCGACCGCGCGGTGGTGCTCCTCCTCGACCACGACGACGAGGGCTCCCTCGGTGTGGTCCTGAACCGGCCGACGCCCGTCACGGTCGGCGACATCCTCGCCCCCTGGGCCGACCTGGCGGGCGAACCGGGCGTGGTCTTCCAGGGCGGCCCGGTCTCCCTCGACGCGGCGCTCGGTGTGGCGGTGATCCCCGGCGACGAGGGCCCGCTGGGCTGGCGCCGGGTCTTCGGCGCGATCGGTCTGGTCGACCTGGAGACCCCGCCCGAGCTCCTCGGCCCCGCGCTCGGCTCCCTGCGGATCTTCGCCGGCTACGCGGGCTGGGGCCCGGGCCAGCTGGAGACGGAGCTGGGCGACGGCGCCTGGTACGTGGTGGAGTCCGAACCCGGCGACGTCTCCTCCCCGCGCCCCGAAACCCTCTGGCGCGAGGTCCTGCGCCGCCAGCGGAGCGACCTCGCGATGGTGGCGACGTACCCGGACGACCCTTCGCTCAACTGACCCGCCCGGTCTTCGTTACCCTTGGGTCCCATGAGCACTCTCGAGCCCGAGCGCGGGGCAGGTACGGGAACCCTCGTCGAGCCGACGCCGCAGGTGTCCCATGGTGACGGCGACCACGAGCGCTACGCCCACTACGTCCAGAAGGACAAGATCATGGCGAGCGCCCTCGACGGCACTCCCGTGGTGGCGCTGTGCGGGAAGGTCTGGGTTCCGGGGCGTGACCCCAAGAAGTACCCGGTCTGCCCGATGTGCAAGGAGATCTACGAATCCATGGGCGCCGGTGGTGGCGACAAGGACAAGGGCGGCAAGGACAAGAAGTAGGACGGTCCTGGGAGGCGGTCCTCCGGGACGGGTCTCGCTGTCGGGACGGCCCCCGGCGCGCGCACTTCGGTGCGTGTGCCGGGGGCCGTCCGCGTGTCCGGGGGTCATGTGCGGTGGTGGGGCGGCGCGTTGCACGGGATGCGTCGGCCGGTCACAGAGTGGTTGAGACCACTTGTCCGTGAGTTGGTCCGCCCCTAACCTCACGCGTGTTGTGCAGCACGAAACGCCCGTTGCGTATGTTGCAACACTCTCGGAGGGGATCCGCCATGAAGCTTCCTGCCCTCCCCCAAGCTCTCGGCTTCGCTCGAGCAGGGGGGACCCCCATCGCCGCCACCGTCACCGCCCTCGTCCTCGCCGGCCTCACCGCCACCGCCTGCGCCCCGCAGACCTCCGACGGCAAGGCCGCGACCGACGAGAAGACCGGCACCCTGCGCGTCTGGCTCTTCCAGGAGGTCGACAACGCGCCCAAGAAGAAGGTGGTCGACGACGCCGTCGCCGCCTTCGAGCAGCGCAACAAGGGCGCGAAGGTGGAGATCGAGTACATCCCCGTCGAGACCCGCGCCCAGCGCGTCAAGGCCGCCTTCAACGACCCGAAGTCCGCGCCCGACCTCATCGAGTACGGCAACACCGACACCGCCGGCTACGTCAAGGACGGTGGACTCGCCGATATCAGCGCCGAGTTCGGCGCCTGGGACGAGGCCAAGGACACCGACGCCACCGCCAAGGCCTCCGTCACCGTGGACGGCAAGATCTACGGCGCGCCCCTCTTCGTCGGCGTCCGCGCGCTCTACTACCGCACCGACGTCTTCAAGGACCTCGGCCTCTCCGCCCCCAAGACCCAGGCCGAACTGATCTCCACGGCGAAGAAGGTCCACAAGGAGCGGCCCGACCTGTACGGCCTGGCCGTCGGCGGCGCCTACACCTACGGCGCCATGCCGTTCATCTGGGCCAACGGCGGCGAACTCGCCACCCAGGAAGGCGCGTCGTACACCTCCGCCATCAACAGCGAGGCCGCCCGCAAGGGCATCACCGCCTACACCTCCCTCTTCGGCGACGACAACTGCCCCGCCGCCAAGTGCGCCCAGATGGGCGGCAACGCCACCGTCACCGCCTTCGCCTCCGGCAAGGCCGCCATGGCCATCGGCGGAGACTTCAGCCACGCCGCCGTCGAAGCCGGCGCCGTCAAGGGCAAGTACGCCGTCGTCCCGCTGCCCGGCCTGACCCCCGGCTCCATCGCTCCAGCCTTCGCGGGCGGCAACAACATCGGTCTGATGAAGAGCAGTTCGCACCGCACCCTCGCCGTCGACCTGATGAAGTCCCTCACCGGCAAGGAGACGCAGGGCAAGCTCTTCGACGCGATGGGCTTCCTGCCGACCTACACCGACGTCCGGGCGCAGGCGGCGCGGAAGGAGCCGTTCGTGAAGCCCTTCATCGACACGCTCGGCGCCGGCGCCAAGTTCGTCCCCGCGTCCCCCGGCTGGGGCCAGATCGACGCCTCGCTCGTCCTGCCGACGATGTTCCAGGAGATCGTCAGCGGCCGTAAGGACGTGAAGTCGGCCTCCGACGAGGCCGCGAAGAAGATGGACGCGGCGTTCGCGGCCGCGGGCTGACCGGCATGACGCTGACCACCGCCCCCGCCAAGAGCCCGGCGGCGGCGCCCGTCGTCCGCCCCCGGGCCTCCCGCGGCCGCTCCGGCCGGACGCCCTGGCTCTATCTGCTCCCCGCCCTCGTCGTCCTCGGCGGGCTCCTCGTCTACCCCATCTACCAGCTGGGGCTCATCTCCTTCCTGGAGTACACCCAGGCCCAGGTCAGCGGCGGCGAGCCGACCTCCTTCCAGGGCTTCGGCAACTACGCGGCCCTCTTCTCCGACCCGCAGTTCTGGCAGGTCCTCCTCGCCACGGTCCTCTTCGCCGCCGCCTGCGTCGTCACCACCCTCGCGGTCGGCTGCGCGCTCGCGGTCCTCCTGACCCGCGTACGGGCCCTGCCCCGCCTCGCGCTCATGCTCGCCGCCCTCGGCGCCTGGGCAACCCCCGCCGTCACCGGCTCCACGGTCTGGGTCTTCCTCTTCGACCCCGACCTCGGCCCCGTCAACCGGCTGCTCGGGCTCGGCGACTTCTCCTGGACGTACGGGCGCTACAGCGCCTTCGCCCTCGTCCTCCTCGAGGTCGTCTGGTGCTCGTTCCCGTTCGTGATGGTCACCGTCTACGCGGGCATCAAGGCCATCCCGTCGGAGGTCCTGGAGGCCGCCGCCCTGGACGGCGCCTCGCAGTGGCGGATCTGGCGCTCGGTCACGGCGCCGATGCTCCGGCCGATCCTGGTCGTCGTCACGATCCAGTCGATCATCTGGGACTTCAAGGTCTTCACCCAGATCTACGTCATGACGGGCGGCGGCGGCATCGCCGGGCAGAACCTCGTCCTCAACGTGTACGCGTACCAGAAGGCCTTCGCCTCCTCCCAGTACAGCCTGGGCTCGGCGATCGGCGTCGTCATGCTGCTGATCCTGCTGGCCGTGACGCTCGTGTACCTCCGTCTGCTGCGCCGCCAGGGAGAAGAACTGTGAGCACCGTGCGCATCCGGCGGCCCGGACGCCTCGCGGCCGAGGCCACCGCCCTCCTCGTCGCGGCAGTCGTCGCCTTCCCGCTGTACTGGATGGTCCTCTCGGCCTTCAAACCGGCCGGCGAGATCCAGTCGGCCGAGCCGCGGCCGTGGACCCTCTCCCCGTCCCTGGACTCCTTCCGCCGCGTCTTCGAACAGCAGGACTTCGGCCGGTACTTCGTCAACTCGCTGATCGTCGCCTGCACGGTGGTCCTCGCCTCCGCGCTCATCGCCTTCCTGGCGGCCACCGCGGTCACCCGGTTCCGCTTCCGCTTCCGGACGACGCTCCTGATCATGTTCCTCGTCGCCCAGATGGTGCCGATCGAGGCGCTGACCATCCCGCTCTTCTTCCTGATGCGGGACGCCGGCCAGCTCAACACGCTGGGCTCGCTGATCCTGCCGCACATCGCCTTCTCGCTGCCGTTCGCGATCTGGATGCTGCGTGGCTTCGTCAAGGCGGTGCCTCAGGCGCTGGAGGAGCAGGCGGCGATCGACGGCGCGAGCCGCACCCGCTTCCTGTGGCAGATCCTCTTCCCGCTGGTCTTCCCGGGCCTGGTGGCGACCAGCGTCTTCTCGTTCATCTCGACCTGGAACGACTTCCTGTTCGCGAAGTCGTTCATCATCAGCGACACCTCGCAGTCGACCCTCCCGATGGCGCTGCTCGTCTTCTTCAAGCCGGACGAGAACGACTGGGGAGGCATCATGGCCGGATCGACCGTGATGACCATCCCGGTGCTCGTCTTCTTCGTACTCGTACAGCGCCGCCTGGTCTCCGGACTGGGCGGGGCGGTGAAGGACTGACGTCATGCCCGACAAGGACCTCATCCCCGCGCCCTCGCACGTCGAGGGCCCGTACAGCGACGAGCACCTCCTCGACGGCCGTACGTCCCTCACGGCCGGCCCCGGCACCGGCTCCACCGAGCGGTGGCTGCGCGCCACCCTCGGGGCCGCCTTCGGGCTGCCGCTGCCGCCCGCACCGGAGGGCACACCCGGCGCTCTGTCCCTGCGCGTCGACGCCACCCTCGGCCCGGAGGCGTACCGGCTGACCGTGCGGGCCGACACCGGCGTCGAGATCGTGGGCGGCGATCCGGCCGGGGTCTTCTGGGGAGCACAGACGCTGCGTCAACTGCTCGGCCCGGACGCCTTCCGGAAGGCGCCCGGCAACGGCACGACCGCGTCCGTGAGCGCCCAGGTCGTCACCGACGCCCCCCGCTTCCGGTGGCGCGGGCTCATGCTCGACGTGGCGCGGCACTTCATGCCCAAGGACGACGTCCTGCGCCAGCTCGACCTCCTCGCCGCGCACAAGCTCAACGTCTTCCACCTCCACCTCACCGACGACCAGGGCTGGCGCGTCGAGATCAAGCGCCACCCCTGCCTCACCGAGGTCGGTGCCTGGCGGGCCCGTACGAAATGGGGGCACCGGGCCTCGCCACTCTGGAACGACACGCCGCACGGCGGGTTCTACACCCAGGACGACATCCGCGAGATCGTCGCGTACGCCGCCGAGCGGCACATCACCGTCGTCCCCGAGATCGACGTCCCCGGCCACTCGCAGGCCGCGATCGCCGCCTACCCCGAACTCGGCAACACCGACGTCGTCGACACGAGCGCGCTCACCGTCTGGGACACCTGGGGCGTCAACCCGAACGTCCTCGCCCCCACCGACACCACCCTCCGCTTCTACGAGGGCGTCTTCGAGGAGATCCTCGACCTCTTCCCGTCCACCTTCGTCCACGTCGGCGGCGACGAGTGCCCCAAGGACCAGTGGAAGCAGTCCCCGACGGCCCAGGCCCGCATCAAGGAGCTGGGCCTCGCCGACGAGCACGAGCTCCAGTCCTGGTTCATCCGCCACTTCGACCGCTGGCTCGCCGACCGGGGCCGCCGCCTCATCGGCTGGGACGAGATCCTGGAGGGCGGCCTCGCGCCCGGGGCCGCCGTCTCCTCCTGGCGGGGGTACGCCGGTGGTGTCACCGCCGCCGAGGCGGGCCACGACGTCGTCATGTGCCCCGAGCAGCAGGTGTACCTGGACCACCGTCAGGCGCCGGGCGAGGACGAGCCGATGCCCATCGGGTTCGTCCGGACTTTGGAGGACGTCTACCGCTTCGAGCCCGTGCCGCCCGGCCTGAGCCCCGAGGCCGCCGCCCACGTCCTGGGCACCCAGGCCAACGTGTGGACCGAGGTCATGGAGAACCGCTCCCGCGTCGACTACCAGGTCTTCCCACGCCTCGCCGCCTTCGCCGAGGTCGCCTGGTCCGCCCTCCCCGCACCGGGCGAGCGGGACTTCGCGGCCTTCGAGCGCCGGATGACCGCCCACTACGCCCGCCTGGACGCCCTCGGCGTCGACTACCGGCCGCCCACCGGACCGCTGCCCTGGCAGCAGCGCCCCGGGGTCGCCGGCCGGCCCATCGAGGGGGCGCCCCCGAACGTGTGAGGCACCTCGCGTCCCCACGTCACCCAAGAGCGGCAAAACGGAAGTTACCGTCTCCGGTAGGGCTTCCTGGACGGAACCGTCCTTCGCGGACCCTCGCGTCGGACGGCTCGGAAGATGTGCCAGAGTTGCCACGTCCAGCCTGTGAGCACGTACGGTACGGCCACACAGGCGCGACAGCCGGGGACGAGTCGGGGACCGCCGGGGACACCGGGAAGGGGCAGCGGGTTGACCACGCACGCACCACAGACGGCGCAGTCCGTGACGCTGCCGGCCTCGCTCGACGAGGCCGTGGCGGCACTCACCGCCATGCCCGCCGCCGTACCGGTCGCGGGCGGCACGGACCTGATGGCCGCCGTCAACAGGGGCCAGCTCAGGCCGGCCGGACTGGTCGGCCTCGGCCGGATCAACGAGATCCGCGGCTGGCAGTACCAGGACGGCCACGCCCTCCTCGGCGCCGGTCTCACCCACGCCCGGATGGGCCGCCCCGACTTCGCGGCCCTCATCCCCGCCCTCGCGGCCGCCGCGCGTGCGGCCGGGCCGCCCCAGATCCGTAACGCGGGCACCCTCGGCGGCAACGTCGTCACCGCGGCGCCCACGGGCGACTCGCTGCCCGTCCTGGCGGCCCTGGAGGCCGACCTCGTCGTCCTGGGCCCGCTCGGCACGCGCGAGATCCCGGTCTCCCATCTGCTGGCCGGCCGCGACCTGCTGGCCCCCGGCGAGCTGGTCACGTTCGTCCGCGTACCCCTGCTGCACGCCCCCCAGGTCTTCCTCAAGGCCACCGGCCGCACCGGCCCGGCCCGCGCCACCGCCTCCGTCGCGGTCGTCCTCGACCCGGCGCGGCGCGGAGTGCGCTGCGCCGTCGGCGCGATCGCCCCGATGCCGCTGCGGCCCCTGGAGGCCGAGCACTGGATCGCCTCGCTGGTGGACTGGGACGGCGACCGCGGGCTCGCCCCGGAGGCGCTGACGGCCTTCGGCGAGTACGTGGCGGCGGCCTGCATCCCGGACCCGCCGGGCGACGAGCAGCTGCCACCGGCCGTACTGCACCTGCGGCGCACGGTCGCCGCGCTGGCTCGACGTGCACTGGGGAGGGCGCTGTCGTGAGCAACGAGCACCATGACCAGGGGCAGGGGAGCGGCTGGGAGCCGATCCCCCAGAGCGAGGGGTACGACGGCGACGCCACGGCGTTCGTGCACCTGCCGCCCGAGTTCATGCTCGACGGCGTCCCGCTGGAGGCCCCGGGCCACGGCTACGTACCGCCGATGATCGTCCCGCTGACACCGCTCACCCCGGCCGCCGGGACGGACCCGTCGGCGACGGGCCAGTGGGTGGCGCAGCCGCCGCCGGCGGCGGACCAGCCGACCGAGCAGGAACCACAGGCGTACGAGGCGCAGGCGCACGACCCGCACGCGCACGGGGGGCAGGCCCACGGCGGGCAGGTTCACGACCCGCAGTCGCACGAGGTGCAGGCCCACGACGCGCATGCCCACGACGCGCATGCCCACGACACGCATGCCCACGGCGGTCAGGCGCACGACCCGCAGTCCCTCGAGGCGCAGGCGTACGACGCGCAGGCGCGTGACGCGCATGCCCACGACCCGCACGCGACGGGTGAGTGGACGTTCGCGGAGGCCGGGGAGCCCGATCCGCACGCGACCGGTCAGTGGGACTTCCCCGCGACGCCGGAGACGGCCGACCCCGCGGCGACCGGTCAGTGGACGATCCCGGTGGTGACGGAGGGCGCCGACGCGTCCGACGACTCGGGCGAGTACACGACGTCGATGCTGGCCCAGTACGCGAGCAGCGCTCCGGCGACGCTGCCGGGCGGCGCACCGGCGCCCTGGGCGGTCCAGGAGCCCGCGGCCGAGGCGGAGCCCGAGGGCGGCGAGCCGACGGAGGCCACGGCGGGGGAGGCCGACGCCGGGGACGTCGACGCCGGGGAGGCCGGGGTGGCGGAGGTCGCTCCGCCCGTCCCGCAGGCGCATTCGGCCCTGGACGCGCTGTCCGCGTCGCCGGACTACGTGGCGCCCGAGGCGCAGGCTCCCGAGGAGGCCCCTGAGGCTCAGGGCCCCGAGGAGGCCCCTGACGCCGAGGCGCCCGATGAGGTGCTCGCGGCCTCCGTCTCCACGGGCAGCAGCGCCGACAGCGACGAGCATCCGCACATCTCGTACGTCCTGCGGGTGAACGGCGCGGACCGTCCCGTGACGGACTCCTGGATCGGCGAGTCGCTGCTCTACGTCCTGCGGGAGCGGCTCGGCCTGGCCGGTGCCAAGGACGGCTGCTCGCAGGGTGAGTGCGGCGCGTGCAACGTCCAGGTCGACGGCCGGCTCGTCGCCTCCTGCCTGGTGCCCGCGGCGACGGCGGCCGGCAGTGAGGTGCGTACGGTCGAGGGCCTGGCCACCGACGGCGAGCCGTCGGACGTGCAGCGCGCCCTGGCCCGCTGCGGGGCCGTCCAGTGCGGCTACTGCGTACCGGGCATGGCCATGACCGTCCACGACCTGCTGGAGGGGAACCACGCTCCCACCGAGCTGGAGACCCGCCAGGCGCTCTGCGGCAACCTCTGCCGGTGCTCGGGCTACCGGGGTGTGCTCGACGCCGTGCGCGAGGTCGTCGCCGAGCGCGAGGCGCACGCGGCCGCGTCGGCCGACGAGGCGCGCATCCCGCACCAGATTCCCCACCCGCACGACGGAGGCATGGCGTGAGCAGCGACGCGACTACCGCCGTCCCCGACTCCACGGCGCTCGAGACCCTGGAGCCGGAGCAGGCGCCCCACGGTTTGGGCACCTCCCTCCCGTCGGCCGACGCACGGGCGAAGGCCGAAGGCACGTTCCCGTACGCCTCCGACCTGTGGGCCGAGGGTCTGCTGTGGGCGGCGATCCTGCGCTCGCCGCACCCGCACGCCCGGATCGTGTCGATCGACACGAGCGCGGCGGCGGACATGCCGGGCGTACGGGCCGTGGTGACGCACGCCGACGTGCCGGGGGAGGCGACGTACGGCAGGACGGTCGCCGACCGTCCGGTCTTCGCCTCCGACCTGGTCCGCCACCACGGTGAGGCGATCGCGGCGGTGGCCGCGGACCACCCGGACACGGCGCGGCTCGCGGCGGCGGCGATCGCGGTCGAGTACGAGGTCCTTGAGCCGGTCACGGACCCGGAGAAGGCCTTCGCGGCCGAGGCGCTGCACCCGGACGGGAACCTGATCCGCCACATCCCGCTGCGGTTCGGCGACGCGGAGGCCACGGGCGAGGTCGTGGTCGAGGGCCTGTACCGGATCGGCCGCCAGGACCCGGCCCCCATCGGCGCGGAGGCCGGCCTGGCCGTGCCGCGGCCCGACGGCGGGGTCGAGATCTACACGGCCTCCACCGACCCGCACACCGACCGGGACCTGGCGGCGGCCTGCTTCGGCCTGGCGCCCGAGCAGGTCAAGGTGGTCGTGACGGGCGTGCCGGGGGCGACCGGCGACCGTGAGGACCCGGGCTTCCAGATTCCCCTGGGCCTCCTTGCCCTCCGCACGGGCTGCCCGGTCAAGCTCACGGCGACGCGCGAGGAGTCCTTCCTCGGCCACGCCCACCGCCACCCGACACTGCTGCGCTACCGCCACCACGCGGACACGGAGGGCCGGTTGGTGAAGGTGGAGGCGCAGATCCTGCTGGACGCGGGCGCGTACGCCGACGCGTCCTCGGAGTCGCTGGCGGCGGCCGTCTCGTTCGCCTGCGGCCCGTACGTCGTCCCGCACGCCTTCATCGAGGGATGGGCGGTCCGTACGAACAACCCGCCGTCCGGCCATGTGCGGGGCGAGGGCGCGATGCAGGTGTGCGCGGCGTACGAGGCGCAGATGGACAAGCTGGCGGCGAAGCTGGGCGTGGACCCGGTCGACGTACGGCTGCGGAACGTCCTGGCGACGGGGGACATCCTCCCGACGGGCCAGACGGTGACGTGCCCGGCCCCGGTGGCGGAACTCCTCACGGCCGTCCGCGACTTCCCCCTCCCCTCCCTCCCCATGGACACCCCGGAGGAGGACTGGCTGCTGCCGGGCGGACCGGAGGGCTCGGGCGAACCGGGCGCGGTACGCCGGGGCGTGGGCTACGCGCTCGGCATGGTCCACATGCTCGGCGCGGAGGGCGCGGACGAGGTCTCGACGGCGACGGTGAAGGTCCAGGACGGCGTGGCGACGGTCATCTGCGCGGCCGTCGACACGGGTTCGGGCTTCGCGACGCTGGCGCGCCAGATCGTCCAGGAGACGCTGGGCCTGGAGGAAGTCCACGTCGCCTCGGTGGACACCGACCAGCCGCCGGCGGGCGCGGCGACGCACGGCCGGCACACGTGGGTGTCGGGCGGAGCGGTGGAACGCGCGGCCAAGATGGTCCGCACGCAACTGCTCCAACCCCTGGCGCACAAGTTCGGCATGTCGACGGAGCTGCTCCAGATCACGGACGGCAAGATCACGTCGTACGACGGTGTCCTGTCGACCACGGTCACGGAGGCGATGGACGGCAAGGAACTGTGGGCCACGGCCCAGTGCCGCCCCCACCCGACGGAGCCCCTGGACGACTCGGGCCAGGGCGACGCGTTCGTGGGGCTCGCCTTCTGCGCGATCCGCGCGGTGGTGGACGTGGACATCGAGCTGGGCTCGATCCGCGTGGTGGAGATGGCGGTCGCGCAGGACGTGGGCCGGGTGTTGAACCCCGCCCAACTGGCGGCCCGCATCGAAGCAGGCGTGACGCAGGGCGTGGGCGCGGCCCTCACGGAGAACCTCCGCACGACCCGCGGCCTCCTCCGCCACCCGGACCTGACGGGCTACGCCCTTCCGACGGCCCTGGACGCCCCCGACATCCGCCTGGTGAAACTCGTCGAGGAACGCGACGTGGTCGCCCCCTTCGGCGCAAAGCCCGCCAGCGCGGTCCCGGTCGTCACCTCCCCGGCAGCAGTGGCCTCCGCGGTCCGCGCAGCCACAGGCCGCCCCATCAACCGCCTCCCGATCCGGCCGCAGGCGGCGGTGGGAGCGGCACCGACGGCGTGACGGCGTGACGGCGATCGCCTTGCGGCAGTGAACCCGCGGGCGACCGCTCGAAGCGCGCTGATCCGGCCATGATCGTCATCTGGCCGGGCCTGAGTCGGCGTTCCCGGAACTAGGATGTTCCCCCCTTGGCGAGCAAACTTGCTCGGGCGAACTCGGGAAGCCGATGAACATCGATGAACACGGGGGATTCGTGTCGTTCGACGAGGAATGGGCTCAGGCCCGAAGCGCGGTAGCGGCCCGGCACCAGGCGGCGGCCGAGATGCGGCTCAACAGCCTCCCCGCAGACCGTTCCGGTGAGGGCGGCGCGGCCGACTACAAGGTGACCTCACCCGACCTCAAGGCGATCGGGAACGAGGCCCAGGAGCTCTTCCACTGGTTCGAGCGGGACGCGTTCCACGCCGGGGCCAAAACCGACGTGGCGGGCACGAGTCTCGACGCGGACGGCTTCCAGACAGGTTCGGCGTTGTGGACCGTATGGGACAGCTGGTGTTCCCAGGCGGAGACCCTCCTCAGCGCCTGCGCGCACATCCACAACCATCTCGAGGACACCGTGATCACCCACGCGAACCACGAGGAGGTTCTGGCGACGAACTTCTCGATCGCGTTGATCGACAAGCACTTCAACTGAGCGGCAAGTCGACGGGGAGCGCAGATGCTGAAGTTCGACCAGATTCTTCACGCCCGGCTGGGGAGTCTCAAAGAAGCGGTCACGGACTGGTCGGAGACGGTGACCAAGCTGGAGAAGACCAAGGAGAAGGCCGAGAACGGCCTGCGGCGGAAGGCAGAGAAGGCCAACTGGGCCGGGGAGAACGCCGGCGTCACGCAGACGTTCGTCAAGAAGACCGCCAAGGAGTTCGGCGACGCCCTGACCTCGGCGACGAGCCTCCGCAACATCCTGCGAGACGCGCACACTGAGTTCCAGGCCGCGAAGAGCGAGCTGGAGAGGCTGGTCGAGCAGGCGCCCGGAAAGGGAATCCGTATCGATCAGGACGGCGTGGTCAGCTATCTGATCCACCCCGACCGGCGGGCGAAGGACTATGACGGACCGAAGCCCGAGCAGGCCGACTTCGAGACGATGCGGGCCGCGATCAAGGCGGCAGTGGAGCGGGCGAACGAAGCCGACGACGTGGCGGCCCGCGCTCTGCGGTCGCTCGTCGGCAAGGACAAGAACAACTTCTCCGGGACCAGCTACGAGTCCTTGAAGGCGGCGTCCAATGCGCAGGACGCGGAGGACGCGAAGACCGCCTATCAGCTGTACAAGAAGGGCGACGACGCCTCGCCAGCGGATATCGATCAGCTCAACGCGCTCTTCAAGGCCAATCAGGACGACCCGTTCTTCGCCGAGCGGTTCGCCCTTGAGGTCGGCCCGAGGGGCAGCATGGAGTACTGGGCCGACATGGGCGACCCGAGCGACGGTTCACGCCTCGGCGTCGACCACCGGGACAAGTTGAAGGAGCTCCAGAAGAACTGGAGCCTGACGATCGCCTCGGCCACCCACTCCCCTAGCCCCGAGATGGAGCAGTGGAAGGCCGACGTCATCAAAGCGGGCGCCGAACCCGTCCAGACGCGTGCCACGAGCCCGTACGGCTTCCAGGTGATGAGCAACCTGATGCGGGTCGGAGACTTCGACGACAAGTTCCTGCGGGACTACGGGAACGGGCTCGTCGCCACCGAGCGGAAAATGACCCACGACGGCAGGCTGGGGGCTGACCGGGTGTGGGCGCAGTCGCTCGGGATGCCGAGCCACCTGAACTGGCAGGGCGGCGGCGCAGGGCAGGATCCGATGGTCGGCTTCATGGAGGCCCTCGGCCACAACCCCAAAGCCTCGACGGAGTTCTTCAACAGCGACATCGACGTGACGCCCGAGGACCCCAAGGACGACAAGAAGCTCAACGCCTTCGACTACTTCTCCAAGGACCGCAAGTGGCCCGATGAGCTGAACGACAAGGGCGACATGTCCAAGGAGCCGGGCTACAACGCCCTCGGCCACGCCCTGGAGGCGGCCACGACCGGCCACCCGTACGACGCGGATCCCCGAGGGCTCAAGGACGTCCGCACCGTCGAGAACGCCGAAGTCATGCAGAAGGTCGTCGAGCGGTACGGCGAGGACCCGAAGTACATGCACCAACAGCCGGGTCTCGACGACAGCCTGGGGAAGATGGGCGCGGCCTATATCGACGAGCTGAACCGCTCTCTGGAGCAGGAGAACGAGACGTCGATGCAGGAGATGCCGGACTCCCCGTTCGGAGCAGCCAACGACGCGAAGGGCGAGCCGCGGTTCGGCGACACCTTCAGTTCGGAACTGCTGTTCAACCGGGCGGACGCCATTGGTTTTCTTGGCACGGTGGCTCAGAGCGAGACAGGGCACGCCCAACTCTCTGCGGCCCAGACCATCTACACCACGAGCGTCCTGGACGAAGCAGCTCCCAAGCCTGGCTCAGGGCCGGCTCGGGACCTGGACCTCACCGATGCCAAGACGGCACTGCGCATCGGTGCCGAGACGCATTCCATCTTCGGCGCGGCGCGGATGGGGCAGATCGACCAGGAGTACGCGCTGGAATCCGACGAGCATAAAAAGGCAGTCGGCCGGACCACCGAGTGGGTCAAGTTCGGAGTGGGAGCGGCCGCCGCGGGCGGCGTCGTTGCCCTGACCGGCGGCGCGGGGGGTGTCCTCGTGCCCCTCGCGGCGGAGACCGTGGGCGGTGCTGTGGTCACCTTCATCGGTATGGAGGCCGACGACATCGCGGAGAAGTACGAGGAGGACGAGCTCCTCAAGAAGAAGTCGGACGACCTGAAGGACGAGGCGCTCAGAACCGGCAAGGACAACGCGTTGATGCCCGGCCAGGCATATGCCCGGACTCCCGGCTGGAGCAGAGAGGACGCCAATTTCCTGGAGGAAGAACTGACCAAGTACGTCAAGGACAGTCGAGGGCACGTCAGGGACGATTCGTTGCCCGACCCTTATGACAGCAAGAAGTCGGGCAAGGTGACGTGAGAAGGACTCGGCGAAGGCTCTGGCTGCCCGTAGCGGTCGTTCTGGTGGTGACGGCAGCATGTTCC
The DNA here is from genome assembly GCF_053609105.1 of Streptomyces sp. NPDC054975. Lineage (NCBI taxonomy): Bacteria > Bacillati > Actinomycetota > Actinomycetes > Kitasatosporales > Streptomycetaceae > Streptomyces > Streptomyces sp. NPDC054975. The sequence goes on along the minus strand of NZ_JBSGWV010000019.1, from coordinate 110,799 downwards.
GGCGGCAATGATGCGGACAAGATCCAGGGCGAGGCACCGGCGGAAGTGTGTGGCGGCTTCGCCGGGCGACCCTTCGTTGCGGCGGCGTTGGAGGCGATCGCAGGAAAAGACGTCGCGTTGACGAGCAGCGAAGCCGGTCTCGAGAGGGTCGTCAGAGACCTCAAGGCTGCCGGCCAGACGGCGCAGTCCGGCAAGTCCCGGACGAAGGGCATCCCGTTCTGCACGTTGGAGACGACCAAGGACGAGAAGAACGTCCTGTCCATCACCTTCCGTGAGGCGCTCGCCCTTCCGAGGGGCCGAACCAACACGGACGGGTCAACCGGCTACGCCACGGGTGAACGAGCCACGTCGTCCGACTCTTTTGCCTCGATCTACTTCGCTTGTCGGATGGAGCCGCCGGCTCACGAGATCGTCGTCGTCGCCGAGCTCGAGCGCTCGGACGAGAACGAAGCCGACCACCAGGGCCTCCGGGATGACCAGATCACTCTGGCCAACGCCGCCGCAAGCGATGTGGCCGAAGCGCTGGGCTGCCAGAACACCGGACTGGCGACCGGAGTGCCGGCGAAAGCCGTCGGCTAGCAGGGTCGACGATCAGCATCCCTGACGTCCTGGCTCTGACGCTTCGTCCGTCAGTCGGTCACCCGTCCTCGGTCGGGCGTGGGACGCCGACGAGGGACAGGGCGAGGATCGAGGCGCGGGTGATCAGGGCTGCCAGGAGGATGGTGGTCACGCCGGTCACCTCGAAGGGGGCGATCTTGCTGCCCAGCCAGGACAGGAGCCACCAGATCAGGGCGTCCTGGACGAAGCCTGCCGCTGCGAAGGCCAGAAGCGGGAGGGCGGGGACCTGGGCCGACGGGCCGATGAAGATGAGTTGGGTGAGGACGGCGATCACCACGCCCGCGATCACCACGGAGAGGATCGCGTCCGCCGTGTCCGCGCCCAGGGTGATGCCCGGCAGCAGGGCGCCGGAGAGACCGGCTCCGATCATCGCGCCCAGTCGGCGTCTCTTGCCGGTGTCAGTCATGCGACGGACTCTGGCATACCCCCGACGTGCCTGTGAAGATCCTATGGAGGCCGTGATCGGAATCGAACCGACGTAACTCGCTTTGCAGGCGAGTCCCTGAGCCACTCGGGTACACGGCCGTGTGGGGTACGGATACGACCGTAGGGCGGGGGTCGGGGGCGCTCAAGGGTTTGCTCGGGCGTGCAACATGACTGACATGGGGCGTTCATGGTCGTACGCCGAAGGGACCAGGACGGACCCGACTCCAGACAGGGGTCATCCAGGGGTACGCCACTTACTCTGGGGACATGAGTGCCCTCGAACCCCGTGACTCCGACGTCGCGCCGAAGACCCCTACCGCCGCCCCCGTGGGCGGCGGGTCCGTGCTCGATCGGGAGCATCGGGCGCTCAGTGTCGGGATCGTCTCCGTCGTGCTGCTGATCGCCTTCGAGGCGACCGCCGTCGGGACCGCCATGCCGGTCGCGGCGCGCGAGCTGAACGGCATCCCGCTGTACGCCTTCGCCTTCTCCGCGTACTTCACCACCAGCCTCTTCGCCATGGTCCTGTCCGGGCAGTGGTCCGACCGCAGCGGGCCCCTCGCGCCGCTCACCGCCGGCATCAGCTCCTTCGCCGCCGGACTGCTGCTCTCCGGGACCGCCGGCACGATGTGGCTGTTCATCCTCGGGCGGGCCGTGCAGGGGCTCGGGGGTGGGCTGGTGATCGTCGCGTTGTACGTCGTCGTCAGCCGCGCGTACTCCGAGCAGCTACGGCCCGCGATCATGGCCGCCTTCGCCGCGAGCTGGGTCGTCCCCTCCGTCGTCGGGCCGCTCGCCTCCGGGACCATCACCGAGCACCTGGGGTGGCGGTGGGTCTTCGTGGGGATTCCGGTGTTGGTCGTCTTTCCGCTTGCCCTTGCTCTGCCGGCCATCCGCCGAACCGCCTCCGGGCCCGCCGATCCCGGCGCGCCCCTCCCTCCGTACGACCGGCGGCGCATACGGCTCGCTCTCGGTATCTCCGCCGGCGCCGGTCTCCTCCAGTTCGCCGGGCAGGAGCTGCGCTGGCTCTCGCTGCTCCCGGCGGCCGTGGGCGCCGCGCTGCTCGTGCCCGCCGCGCTCGGGCTGCTGCCGCGCGGGACCTACCGGGCTGCCCGTGGGCTGCCGTCCGTGGTGCTGCTGCGGGGGATCGCGGCGGGGTCCTTCATCGCCGCCGAATCCTTCGTACCGCTCATGCTCGTCACCCAGCGCGGCCTGAGCCCCACGCTCGCGGGCCTCTCGCTCGCCGTCGGTGGCGCGACCTGGGCGCTCGGCTCCTGGGTTCAGGCCCGGCCGTGGACGGAGCCGTACCGGGAGCGGCTCGTGGTCGTCGGGATGCTGCTCGTCGCGGCCGCGATCGCCGCCGCGCCGAGCGTCCTGATCCCCTGGGTGCCCGCCTGGATCGTCGCCTGCGCCTGGGCCTGGGGTTGTCTGGGGATGGGCCTGGTCATCTCCTCCACCAGTGTGCTGCTGCTCAAGCTCTCGGCGCCGGAGGAGGCCGGCGCGAACTCGGCGGCCCTGCAGATCTCGGACGGGCTGTCCAACGTGCTGCTGCTCGCGGCGGGCGGGGCGGCGTTCGCCGCGTTGGGCGGAGGAGAGGTGGGGCATGCGGTGACCACGACGACGGCCGCGCACCCGGCCGCCTTCGCCGCCGTCTTCCTGCCGATGGCGGGGGTGGCGCTGGTGGGGGCGTGGGTCGCCACGCGGCTGGGGGAGCGGAGTAGGTAGTACCACTCTGTCGCGGCTGGGGGAGCGGGGTAGGTAGTGCCGCCCTGTCCCCGTGGCCGTACAGCCACGCCCCGACCCCGAGGCTGCTCAGCGCCTGGTCAGCGCCGTGACGGCGGGTGAGCTGGCCGAAGTGGAGGCGATCTCCGGGGCGCTGCGCGAGCCGAGCCTCCCCGACGTGAGCTGAGTCGCACCCGCCCGACCCCCGGGGCGTTCGTACGAGGTTCCGGTCGGGCCGCCGGTAAGGTGGCCCGGTTGTCATATCTGGACGAGCGTCGAACCGGAGACCGTGACTACCACCGCCACCTCCTCCCATCACCTCTCTCCCGCCTTCCCCGGCCGGGCCCCCTGGGGCACCGCCAACAAGCTGCGTGCCTGGCAGCAGGGGGCGATGGAGAAGTACATCCAGGAGCAGCCCCGTGACTTCCTCGCGGTCGCGACACCCGGCGCCGGAAAGACCACCTTCGCGCTGACCCTCGCGTCCTGGCTGCTGCACCACCATGTCGTGCAGCAGGTCACGGTCGTCGCGCCCACCGAGCACCTGAAGAAGCAGTGGGCCGCCGCCGCCGCGCGGATAGGGATCAAGCTCGACCCCGACTACAGCGCCGGGCCGCTCAGCAAGGAGTACCACGGCGTCGCCATCACCTATGCCGGTGTCGGCGTGCGCCCCATGCTCCACCGCAACCGGTGCGAGCAGCGCAAGACCCTCGTCATCCTCGACGAGATCCACCACGCCGGTGACTCCAAGTCCTGGGGCGAGGCCTGCCTGGAGGCCTTCGACCCGGCGACCCGCCGCCTCGCGCTGACCGGTACGCCCTTCCGGTCCGACACCAACCCCATCCCCTTCGTCACGTACGAGGAGGGGAACGACGGCATCCGGCGGTCGTCCGCGGACTATACGTACGGCTATGGGAACGCCCTGGGCGACGGCGTCGTCCGGCCCGTCATCTTCCTCTCCTACAGCGGCAACATGCGCTGGCGCACCAAGGCCGGTGACGAGATCGCCGCCCGCCTCGGCGAGCCCATGACCAAGGACGCCATCTCGCAGGCCTGGCGTACCGCCCTCGACCCGCGCGGCGACTGGATGCCGAACGTCCTGCGCGCCGCCGACCAGCGGCTCACCGAGGTCAGGAAGGGCATCCCCGACGCCGGCGGGCTCGTCATCGCCTCCGACCAGGACTCCGCCCGCGCCTACGCCAAGCTGATCCGCGAGATCACCGGCACCAAGGCCACCGTCGTCCTCTCCGACGAGGCCGCCGCCTCGAAGCGGATCGACGAGTTCAGCGAGAACAACGACCGCTGGATGGTCGCCGTCCGCATGGTGTCCGAGGGCGTCGACGTCCCCCGCCTGGCCGTGGGTGTCTACGCGACGACCATCTCGACTCCTCTCTTCTTCGCCCAGGCCGTCGGACGTTTCGTACGTTCGCGCAGGCGCGGCGAGACCGCGTCGGTGTTCCTTCCCACCATCCCCAACCTCCTCGGCTTCGCCAACGAGATGGAGGTCGAGCGCGACCACGTCCTCGACAAGCCGAAGAAGGACGGCGAGGAGGACCCGTACGCCGAGTCCGAGAAGGAGATGGCGGAGGCCGAGAAGCAGCAGGACGAGGACACCGGCGAGCAGGACATGCTGCCCTTCGAGGCGCTGGAGTCCGACGCCGTCTTCGACCGCGTGCTCTACGACGGCGCCGAGTTCGGCATGCAGGCGCACCCGGGCAGCGAGGAGGAGCAGGACTACCTCGGCATCCCCGGCCTCCTCGAACCCGACCAGGTCCAGCTCCTCCTCCAGAAGCGGCAGGCCCGGCAGATCGCGCACAGCCGCAAGAAGCCGGACACCGAGGCGGATCTGCTGGAGCTGCCGGCGGAGCGGCGGCCCGTCGTTTCCCACAAGGAGCTCCTTGAGCTGAGGAAACAGCTCAACACGATGGTCGGTGCGTACGTTCACCAGAGCGGCAAGCCGCACGGCGTCATCCACACCGAGCTACGTCGGGTGTGCGGCGGCCCGCCGAGCGCGGAGGCCACGGCCGGGCAGATCCGCGAGCGGATCAAGAAGGTGCAGGAGTGGGCCACGCGGATGCGGTGAGGTGGGGCCGGTGAGGTGGGTTCGGTGAGGTGGGCCGCCTGAGGTCGGTCTCGTGAGGGCCGGTGCTTTTCATCCCTTGCTACGACGGCCCCGGCTGGCCTGAATCAGTCGAAAGACAAAGCCGATCTTGTCCGCAGAAGTCCTCCGACGCGCCGACTTACGACCCGAACCGGCACTATCGGGGCGCACGCGCCCGGATTCTGGACGAGGTCTTCCGCTGAGCGGAGTGGCTCGCTAATGTCCCGGCACATGCAACCGCCCCGTGGCAGCGCCGCCGCGGAGCGCAGCCGGTGCGCATGGCCTGCCGGCGGCCTCTGACGTGCGTCGCCGCGGGACCGGCGCCGCAGCTCTCGTTTGAAGGTCCGCCGTCACTCACTCCGAAGGAGAGGGCGTCGTGACCGCGGAAACCTCCCAGACGCTCGACCGGGGCCTCAGGGTCCTCAAGCTGCTCGCCGACACCGACCACGGCCTGACCGTCACCGAGTTGTCCAACCGACTCGGGGTCAACAGGACCGTCGTCTACCGTCTGCTCGCCACACTCGAACAGCACGCGCTCGTCCGACGGGACCTGGGCGGTCGCGCCCGAGTGGGCCTCGGCGTGCTGCGGCTGGGCCGCCAGGTCCATCCGCTGGTACGGGAGGCAGCGCTGCCCGCGCTGCGTTCGCTGGCCGAGGACATAGGCGCCACCGCCCATCTGACCCTGGTCGACGGTGCGGAGGCGCTGGCGGTCGCCGTCGTCGAACCGACCTGGACGGACTACCACGTGGCCTACCGCGCCGGTTTCCGCCACCCGCTGGACCGGGGCGCGGCAGGCCGCGCCATCCTCGCCGCCCGGCAGGGCAACCTGATCGAGCCCGGGTTCACCCTGACCCACGGCGAACTTGAGGCAGGCGCCAGCGGCGCGGCGGCCCCGCTGGTCGGCATCACCGGCATCGAGGGCAGCGTCGGCGTCGTCATGCTCGCGGACGCCGTCCCGGAGCGTGTCGGCCCGAGGGTCGTGGACGCGGCCAGGGAAGTGGCGGACGCCCTGCGCTAGGGCGTGCGGAGGTTTACGGGACCCCAGTGCGCCGACCCTGGTTCCGGGCCCGACTTGCCCGCCCCCGGCACCGGCCTCTTCTGTCGTGACCACCCGTTCCCGCAACAGGTCAGGTGCCGCCCACCAACATCGTCCCCAGTGCCGTCCTTCGGTGTTCCACCGAGCGGCCCGACCGGGCCGTCGTGATCAGGCCCGCGCCGCGGAGGGCCGCGGTGTGGGACGAGGTTGTCGCGTTGCTGATGCCCAGGCGCCGGGCCAGGGTCGTCGTCGTGTGGGGGGTTGAGAGGGCGCGGAGGAGTTCGAGGCGCGTGCGGCCCAGGACCGCCGCCAGGGAGTCGTCCGTGCCGGGGGAGACGTCGGGGGTGAGCGGCAGGCCCGGGCCCGCCGCGTACGTCACCACCACCGGGCGGTCCGGGAGGTCCTGGACCAGAGGGTGGCCCGTCCAGTGGAAGGTCGGGAGGAGGAGCAGGCCTCGGCCGGTGAGCGCGATCTCCCGCTCACCCTCGGCGGCCGGCGCCGGCCACTCCCACACGCCGTTCCGTAGCCGCGTGCCCGGGACCAGGGCCGGCAGGGCCGCGCCGATCCCGTGTTCGGCGACCGTCAGAGCCTGCCGGGTGAACTCCGCCCGGTGCAGGTCCTGCACCAGGGGCCACACCGGTGCGACGACCGTCTCGAACGCCGCCCGCTGCGCGCGGCGCAGCACCCCCCGGGCGCCCGGCTCGCCCGCGTGGAGCTCGCGGACCCAGCGCGGGGAGCCCCGGCCCGCGTACACCCGTTCCAGTTCCGCCCGCACGAGCTCCGCCCGTGCCGCTTCCACCAGGTCCAGGCCCTCCGCCACCGTCTCGCCGAGGACGTCGAGGAAGCGCGGGGGATCGCCCGCCGGAACCAGGTCGGCGAGGGGGGCCACCGCGTCCGGCAGGGAACGCAGCACCCGTCGTCGCCAGCGGCCGAAGAGCAGCTCGTCGCCCCCGCCGAACATCATCATGAAGGCCGCGTTCAGCTCCTGGACCGGCGCCGGCCGGGTGGCGAAGCGCACCCGGGCGAAGTCCTCCGCCGCGAAACGGATCCGGATCACCACGCAAGCCTTTCGATCATGGCCTTAAGGTTCGTGCGAGAGCCCTGTCCGGCGCCAGCCTCTGCGTATGAAATCTCCCGCGACAACTCCGCCGACGGCTCCCGCGACGACTCGCCTCATTCGACGACGCGTCGTCCACCAAGCCGGTCTCCTCGCCGCCGTCCTCGCCTTCGCGCCTACCGACGCCCACGCCTTCGCGCCCGCCGCGCTCCGGCTGCCCGCGCCCACCGGCCCGTACCGGATCGGCGCCACCACCCTCCACCTGGTCGATCCCTCCCGTAACGACCCGTGGGACCCCGCGATCGGGATACGGGAGGTCATGGTCACCGTGCTCCACCCCGCCCGCACCGTCCGCGGCTTTCCCCGCGCGCCCCAGCTGACCCCGGACGCCGCCGAGCTCTTCGCCCTCCTCGGCCCCGAGATCCACCCCGGGCTGCCCCGCGCCGGCGTCGACTGGGCGGCCACGCCCACCCACACCCACCCGGGCGCCCCCGTCGCGCCCGGCCGACGGCCGGTGCTCCTCTACAGTCCCGGCGGCGGCGAGGCCCGCACCATGGGTACGTCGCTCGCCGAGGAGCTGGCGAGCCACGGCTGGATCGTCGTGACCGTCGACCACCCGGGTGACGCCAGTCAGGTGGAGTTCCCCAGCGCGCGGCCGACGCGCCCGCAGGTGCGCCCCACCGTCCTCCTCGGCCCGCCCGACGCCGAGCAGTTCCGCACCATGATCGACACCCGGCTCGCCGACCTCCGCTTCGTCCTCGACCGGCTCGAAGCCCTGGAGGGGCCTCTCGGCCGCGCCCTCGACCTCGGGCGGGTCGGGATCTACGGGCACTCGGCCGGAGGGACCGCAGCCGCCCAGGCGCTGTACGACGACGGGCGCGTCGCCGCCGCCGTCAACCTGGAGGGGTACCTGGACCAGGCCGACGGCACGCTCCTCCCCGTGGCCCGGGACGGCGTCGACCGGCCGTTGCTGCTGCTCGGGACCGACGGCTTCCGTGACGCCCGGCTCGACCGCTCCTGGAGCGCACTCCTCGCCCACCCCGGTGGCCGTACCCGACGGCGTCAGCTCGACGACGCCGACCACCTGGTCTTCACGGACTACGCCGCCCTCGTGCCGCAGCTCCAGGCCGCCGGGCTGGTGACCGCCGCCGACCGGGTCCGGCTCGTCGGCGCGATCGAGCCCGGCGTCGCCGTGCGGGCCGTGCGCCGTCAGGTGCGGTCGTTCTTCGGCCGTCGGCTGCCGGTCGGGGCCGACCAGTAGATTGGGGGCGTGCTCACCAGTCTCACGCGTAACCGTGCGCTCGCGCTCTGCGCCCTGCCCGTCGCCGCGCTCTTCGCCGTCGTCGGGCTCGCGCCGTTGCCGTTCGCCATCGCCTCGCCCGGTACGACCGCCGATGTGCTGGGCGCCGTCGACGGGCGTCCGGTGATCACGATCAGCGGGGCGCCCGTCGAGAAGACGGACGGCAAGCTCCTGATGACCACGATCGTGGCCACCGGGCCGAGCGTCGACAACGACTTCGCCGACATCGCCGACGCCTGGTTCCGTACCGACCAGGCCGTGCTGCCGCGCGACTCCGTCTACCCGCCCGGCAAGTCGGACGCCGAGGTCCAGAAGCACAACCTCGGTGAGATGAAGGCGTCGCAGGACACCGCCACCGCCGCCGCCCTCGGCTATCTGAAGCTCGACCCGAAGGACGTGAAGGTCACCCTCCACCTCGCCGACATCGGCGGGCCGAGCGCCGGGTTCATGTTCTCCCTCGGGATCGTCGACAAGCTCGACGGTGACGGTGACATCACCGGCGGGCGGACCATCGCCGGTACGGGCACGATCGCCCCGAACGGTGCGGTCGGCGCCGTCGGCGGGGTCTCCCTGAAGACCCAGGCCGCCGCACGGGACGGCGCGAGTGTCTTCCTCGTGCCGAAGGCGGAGTGCTCCGACGCGCAGGCGGAGCTGCCGAAGGGGATGCGGCTGATTCCGGTGACGAACCTCAGCGACGCGGTGGACTCGCTCCGGGCGCTGGAGCAGGGGCAGGACGCCCAGGTTCCGAGCTGCTGAGCGGCCCGCTCTTCGCTGGTGCCGCTGGTGCCGGCGGTGGCGCCAGTGTTCCCGGTGTCCCCGGTGGCGCCAGCGTTCCCGGTGTTCCCGGAGGTGCCGGAGCCCGTGTCGTCGGTGCTTCCATCGTGCGCCAGGACGGGAAGACCGTCGGGGAGAGCGTCGCCAGGAAGTAGATCCCGCCGAACGCGAGCAGCGCCGTCGTCAGGCCCGTCCGTTCGACCAGCTGCCCGGCGGCCAGGCCGCCCAGCGGGGTGGCCAGGAGAACCCCGGCCGTGGTCACACCGGAGACCCGCGTGCGCAGCTCCTCCGGGACGACCTCGTACATCACCGTGGTCAGGATCGGGTTCAGCACCCCCGCCCCGAACCCGCCCGCCGCCATGACGACGAGCAGCGGCGCCGTGGTGTCGGTGAGGGCGGCCACGACGTACGGCGGTGCGCCGCACAGCAGGAAGCCGCCGGTGAGAACCGCCCGGCGCGGGAAACGGTGCCCTACGGCTCCGTACGCGAGAGCCCCGAGCAGCGCGCAGCCGCCGAAGACGGACGCCAGCAGACCGAGGGCGGCCGGGCCCCCGAGGTCTTCCCGGGCGTGGACCGGCAGCAGCACCGAACTCCAGCCCTGGCTCAGCCCGTTGGTGACCATCACCAGCAGCATGACGCCGAGGAGCAGCCGGGAGCGCAGGACGAAGGTGTAGCCCTCGCGGAGTTCGGCGCGGTACGCGGGGAGGGAGAAGGGGGCCGGGTCGCGGCTCGGCGCGGCGGCCGGCAGGCCCCGCAGGCCGACGAGGACCAGCAGGGCGGAGAGCCCGAAGGTGCCCGCGTCGAGGAACAGGACGGTGTCCGCGCCGAGGACCGCGACGAGGACGCCGGCGAGGGCCGCGCCGGTCATCCGGGCGCCCCGGGACACCGCGTCGTAGAGGCTCGCCGCCCGGGTGAGCGGCGTTCCCGCGTGGCGGGCGAGGTCGGGGATCAGGACGGAGCGCGCGGTCTCGCCGGGCGCGTGGAAGAGGCCGGTCACGGCCATCAGCGCGCACAGCATCCAGAACTCCAGCAGTCCGGCACCCTGCAGGAGCGGGATCGCGGCGAGGGCGAGCGCGCAGACGAGATCGGAGGCGACACTGATCCGCCGACGGCCGATCCGGTCGATGACCGGGCCGCCGACGATCGCGGAGACGACGACGGGGGCGGCCGCGCAGAACGCGACCAGGCCCGCCTTGCCGGGGCTGCCCGTGGTGTCGAGCGCGAACCACGGGACCCCGATGAGGGTGAGCGAATTGCCGGTGACGGAGATCGCGTTGGCGGCGAGCACCGTCGCCAGCGGGGCACGTAACGGCGTTGTGCCTTCCGGTTCTGCGCGTACCGGCTGTGGCCGTCCCCCCTGCGCGCTCATGCCGCGAAGGTGACCGGCCGGGCGGTGGCCGCCTTGCCCGGGAGGGCGAGCCGCAGGCCCAACGCGACCAGGGTCCAGCCCAGTTGGGTGCGGACCGGGGTGCGGGGAGCGGGCGGGCGCGGGTTCGCCTGGTGGGCGGCGGTGCTGTGGAGTTCGGCGGCCCTCAGGTCGTGGAGCAGGAGGTGGACATCGGCGTGCATGGCTTCGTGATCCCTTCCGGCTGTGGTGCGTGGCCGTGTCGGTGTCAGTTCTCGGCTTGCGGGAAGGCGTGCAGATGCACGCGTACGCGGTTGGCGTCCGGTGCCTGGGAGGCGGCGGAGTCCCGGTAGCTGTCGATGAGTTCGTGGACCTTGTCGCTGAGCTCGCGCAGCGCCGCCGGAGGCAGGCGCAGCGTGAAGTCGCTCATGTCGGAGGCGCCGAGCCAGTTCTCGTCCCAGTCGTGCCGGGTGCCGAGGTAGGTGTTCAACTCCTGGGTGTGGATGGTCGCGATCTCGTGCAGATAGACCTCCACGGCGCCCTGCACCTCGGGGTCCCGGTTCCGGTACAGCGACTCGTCGAACGTCGTGCCCTCCTGGGCCGCCTTCCACCACCGCTCCCTGCCCTTGCCCCGGGTCGGGTCGTCCTCGACGAAGCCGTGGACGGCCAGCTGACGGAGGTGGTAGCTGGTCGCGCCGCTGGACTCGCCCAGTCGCTCGGCCAGTTGGGAGGCGGTCGCGGGGCCGTGCCGGCGCAGGGCGCGCAGCAGCTGGATGCGCAGGGGGTGGGCGAGCCCGCGCAGGGAGCGCGGGTCCAGCGGGCGAATCAGATGCTTTTCGGGCTCGGGGCCGGGCTCGGACTGGGGGGCGGGCTCGGGCGCGAGGCCGGGCTCGGGCTTCGGGTCGGGCATGGCATGAGCGTATGTGTGCAAAGAAGTAGTTGCAAGGATTCTTTGCAACTACTTCTTTGGAACTTCCCCGCCCTCGGGCCGAGGGCTACTCCGCTCCGTCCTCCGCCGCCTGCTCCACCAGCGGGATGATCCGCAACGGCACGGGGTTCTCCATCACGATCGCCGTCGACGCCCGCACGATCCCCTCGAAGCCGACGACCCGGTCGATCACCCGCTGAAGGTCGGCGTTGGAGCGGGCGACCAGCCGGCAGAGCATGTCCCCGTGGCCGGTCGTCGTGTGCAGTTCGAGCACCTCGGGCACGGTCGCCAGGTGCCCCCGTACGTCCGCCCCTTGCCCCTGCTTGATCTCCAGCGTCGCGAACGCCGTCACCGGGTACCCCAGCGCCGCCGGGTCCACCTGCGGGCCGAAACCCCTGATCACCCCGTTCGCCTGGAGCCGGTCCAGGCGCGCCTGCACGGTGCCGCGTGCCACCCCGAGCCGACGTGAGGCCTCCAGGACCCCGATCCTCGGCTCCCGTGCCAGGAGCACGATCAGCCGGCCGTCCAGATGATCGATCGCCACAGCCGTCTCCCCATGGTCATCCTGTACAAGTCTTCCGGCCATACTGGCCCGTCGCTGTACACATTGCCCAGTGGCTCGGCGAACTATTGCGCAGCTTGCCGATCGGCGGGACTCTGCCGTCATGACTGAGACCATCGATCACACCCCCTCCACGGCGCGGCAGGCCGATCCCTTCCCCGTGAAGGGAATGGACGCGGTCGTCTTCGCCGTCGGCAACGCCAAGCAGGCCGCGCACTACTACTCCACGGCCTTCGGCATGAAGCTCGTCGCGTACTCCGGACCGGAGAACGGCAGCCGCGAGACCGCCAGTTACGTCCTGACGAACGGCGCCGCCCGCTTCGTGTTCACCTCCGTCATCAAGGCCTCCACCGACCGGGGCCGCTTCCTCGCGGAGCACGTCACCGAGCACGGTGACGGCGTCGTCGACCTGGCGATCGAGGTGCCCGACGCCCGCGCCGCGTACGCCTACGCCGTCGAGCACGGCGCCACCGGCCTCACCGAGCCGCACGAGGTCAAGGACGAGAACGGCACCGTCGTCCTCGCTGCCATCGCCACGTACGGCAAGACCCGCCACACCCTCGTCGAGCGCTCCGGCTACGACGGTCCGTACCTGCCGGGCTTCGTCGCCGCCAACCCGATCGTCGAGCCGCCGGCCAAGCGCACCTTCCAGGCCATCGACCACTGCGTCGGCAACGTCGAGCTCGGCAAGATGAACGACTGGGTCGGCTTCTACAACAAGGTCATGGGCTTCACGAACATGAAGGAGTTCGTGGGCGACGACATCGCGACCGAGTACTCGGCGCTGATGTCGAAGGTCGTCGCCGACGGCACCCTGAAGGTGAAGTTCCCGATCAACGAGCCGGCGATCGCGAAGAAGAAGTCGCAGATCGACGAGTACCTGGAGTTCTACGGCGGCGCGGGTGTCCAGCACATCGCGCTGGCCACGAACGACATCGTCGCGACCGTCCGCTCGATGCGTGCGGCGGGCGTGCAGTTCCTGGACACGCCGGACTCGTACTACGACACGCTCGGCGAGTGGGCGGGCGAGACGCGCGTGCCTGTGGAGACGCTGCGCGAGCTGAAGATCCTCGTGGACCGTGACGAGGACGGCTACCTGCTGCAGATCTTCACCAAGCCGGTCCAGGACCGGCCGACGGTCTTCTTCGAGATGATCGAGCGGCACGGGTCGATGGGCTTCGGCAAGGGCAACTTCAAGGCGCTCTTCGAAGCGATCGAACGCGAACAGGAAAAGCGCGGCAACCTGTAGTCGGCGTCGGCCGCCGGCCCCGGGCGGCCGCCCCGCTGGGCCCCTTTTGCGGGCGTCCCACCCGCCCGTCGCCCTGGTTGTGGGCAGGCGTTCCGCATGGCGGAACGGGTGGGCACAACCCCGACGGCGCCGCACCTGTAGGCACCGCAGGGCACCGGGAGCCTGGGCCCGGCAAGGGGCGTTGTCCCGTGTGCCCACCCGTCCCGCCCAGCGGGACGATTGCCCACACGGGGGTGGGCGCCGCTCAGTAGGGCGGATGGGCTCAGGTCGTCGTTTGGGCCGGCTGCTGGGCCTTGGGCGGGTTCGGGAGCGTTGGGGCCGGCTCCGGGAGGAGTTCCTTCGGGAGGGTGGCCGGGGGGTCGCCGAGGGCTGCCGCCGCCTCGCGGGCCTTCGGGGCCAGCAGCGGCGAGAAGGCCGGGTTGATGCGGAGTGCCTCCGCGAGGTGGCGGCGGGCGGGGCCGTCCGCCGCCACGGCCCGCTCGATCTCCCCCCGGTGGTACGAGAAGAGCGCGCTGCGCAGCCCCTCGTCCGTCGCCCTCTTCGCGTACTCCAGCGCCTCCTTCGGCTCCCCGGCCCGGAACAGCGCCCACCCCAGCGCGTCCGCCACCTGCACCGACCGGTGCCCCCGCGCCCACTCCGCCTTCAGCCGCCGCACCGCCGCCGCCGGATCGCCGTGGTCCGCCTCGAAGAGACCGAGGACCACCTCCGCGCCCACCCACGGACCCGTTCGCAGCCGCTCGTACTGGATCCGCGCGTCCTCGTCCATGCCCAGCGACTCGTAGAGTTCGCCCGCCTCCAGGACGTACTCCGGGCTCGGCATCCGGGCCAGGGCCGCGCGGTAGTCGGCCAGCGCCTCGGCCGTGCGGCCCAGGGCGGCGAGCGCGCGGGCCCGCCCGGCCAGCGACGGGGCATGGTCCGGTACGAGACCCAGCGCCGTCCCGTACTGCGCCACCGCCTCCTCCGGCTCTCCCCGCTCCCACGCCAGATCCCCGAGCCGCGCCACCGCGGCCGCCTTGTCCGCGCCGGACTCGGCCCGCGCCACCGCGTCGCTCGCCGCCGCCGACGCGTCCTCGCGCCAGCCCCGGTTGCGGTACATCTGCGCCGCCCGCGCGCTCACCGCCGGCCCCGAGTGCAGCTCCTCCAGGGTGGACAGCGCCTTCTGGGCGGCCTTGTAGTCGCCGAGCCCGTTGTACGCGTCGATCAGCACCGGGTACGCCGACCAGCGCTTCGGGTCCTCCTTGCGGACCGCCTCGCCCCAGGTCCGCGCCGTCCGCCAGTCGCCCCGCGCGCTCGCCAGGGCACCGAGCCCCAGCTGTGCGTCGAGGTTCCCGCGCGTGGCGGGCCGTACCTCCAGCGAGCGCTTCAGGGCGTGTTCGGCCCGCGGGTAGTACGTGGCGTCGGCGAGCCGCGCGCCCCGCTCCGCGTACGCCGTTCCCAGCACCGCCCATGACGCCTCGTCCGCCGGATGCTCCTTCAACCACTTCTCCCGATCGCCGATCAGCGCGGCCAGGTCGGGCAGTGAGGCCTGCGCCCCGGCGTTCGCCGCGAGCACCGCACGGTCCGCGGGGCCCGGCGGGGGCGGTTCCCCCTGGCCGAACAGACCGGGTGCGAGATCGGGGGCGTAGAGCAGTGCCGTCGCCGCGAGCACCGCGCCCACCCCGGCGGCCAGGACCGACCGCGACACGTTCTCCGTCTTCATGCCGCTCACTGTGCGCCCGAGGGCGCCTGTACGAAGAGCACACGAAGGGGCATGGCGGGCGGGTTCACACCGATGGCCCCGGGTGCCACGCTGGTCGCATGGACGATCTTCTGACGCGGCTCCACACCGATCTGCGTGCGGGGCTGCCCGCCGAGGCGCTGATCACCGATCCGGACGTCACCGCCTCCTACGCGAACGACATGGCGAGCTTCTGCGCGGCCGGTACCCCCGCGGTCGTCGTGCTCCCGCGCACCGTCGAGCAGGTCCAGCACGTCATGCGCACCGCGACCGCGCTGCGCGTCCCGGTCGTTCCGCAGGGCGCCCGTACCGGCCTGTCCGGCGCGGCGAACGCCTCCGACGGCTGCATCGTGCTGTCCCTCGTCAAGATGGACCGGATCCTGGAGATCAACCCGGTCGACCGGATCGCCGTCGTCGAACCGGGCGTCGTCAACGCCGTCCTTTCCCGCGCCGTCGACGAACACGGGCTCGCCTACCCACCGGACCCCTCCAGCTGGGAGATGTGCACGATCGGCGGCAACATCGGCACCGCCTCCGGCGGTCTGTGCTGCGTGAAGTACGGCGTGACGGCCGAGTACGTCCTCGGCCTGGACGTCGTCCTCGCCGACGGACGGCTGCTCTCCACCGGCCGGCGCACCGCCAAGGGCGTCGCCGGATATGACCTGACCCGGCTCTTCGTCGGCTCGGAGGGCAGCCTCGGCATCATCGTCGGAGCGACCCTCGCGCTCCGGCCGCGACCGCCCCAGCAGCTCGCGCTGGCCGCCGAGTTCCCCTCTTCGGCGGCCGCCTGCGAGGCCGTCTGCGCGATCATGGAGCGCGGCCATACGCCGTCCCTCCTTGAGCTGATGGACGGCACCACCATCCGCGCCGTCAACAAGCTGGCGAACATGGGGCTGCCCAACACCACCGAGGCGCTGCTCCTGTGCGCCTTCGACACCCCGGACCCCGCCGCCGATCTGGCCGCCGTCGGGGAGCTGTGCGTGGCGGCCGGGGCCACCCAGGTCGTACCGGCGGAGGACACCGCCGAGTCCGAACTGCTCCTGCAGGCCCGACGGCTGTCGCTCACCGCGCTGGAGACGGTCAAGTCCGCGACGATGATCGACGACGTGTGCGTACCGCGCACGAAGCTGGCCGCGATGCTCGACGGCACGGCCGCCATCGCGGCGAAGTACGGCCTGACCATCGGCGTCTGCGCGCACGCGGGCGACGGCAACACCCACCCGGTCGTCTGCTTCGACCACGCGGACGAGGACGAGTCGCGGCGGGCACGGGAGTCCTTCGACGAGATCATGGCGCTCGGCCTGGAGCTGGGCGGCACGATCACCGGCGAACACGGTGTGGGCACGCTGAAGAAGGAGTGGCTGGCACGGGAGTTGGGGCCGGTGGGGGTGGAGATGCAGCGGGGCATCAAGCGGACCTTCGACCCGCTCGGGATCCTGAACCCCGGAAAGCTCTTCTGACGCCGACGCCGACGCTGACGCCGACGCCGACGCCGGTGTTGACGTGGCCCGGTCCGTAGGGGGTGCCGTCACGACTCACCGTCCTGCGACTCGTCCGACGGCCACGGGTCGCGCAGCCACAGGTCGTCGGCGACCGAGGTGGTGGCGAGCAGCTCGGCCAGGCCGTCGTCGATGCCGAGCTGCTCGGCCTCCGTGCCCGGCGGGACGGCGCGCAGGGTCCGCTCCAGCCAGGCGGACACGTGAGTGGAGGGCGCCTCCAGGAGCGCGTCGCCGTCGGGGGAGGAGAGCGCCATCAGGATGACGTTGCGGCCGTCGACCTTCGTGGGCCAGATGCGGACGTCGCCGTGGCCGCAGGCCCGGAAGACGCCTTCGACGAGCAGTTCGCGGGCGAACGTCCAGTTGACCGGGTACTCCGAACCGACGTGGAAGGTGATGTGGACGGCGTACGGGTCGTCGGTGCGGTACGCGAGGCGGGCCGGGACGGGGATGGAGCGCTCGGGGGAGAGCACCAGCTTCAACTCCAGCTCGCGCTCGACCACGGTGTTCTCGGTGTTCTGCATGGCGGTACGTCCTCTCCGGTCCGGGGCCCCGGGTGGGCCCGCACAGGGAGAGAGCGCGGTGGCCGCCGGTCATTACGCGACTTCGAGGAAGTTTTTTTCAGGAGATTTTCCGGGGGGATCGTCGGCCTGAACGTGACGGTGAGTCGCGGGTTCTGTGGGTATGTCGCTCGAAGGCGGGTTTCTCGTAGCCACTTTCTTCTCGCGGCGTCGTTCTTCGTTACTGTCCTCCCTGGGGCCGTGGGCCCCTGAGTCGTAGAAGCGTCGTCACGGAACGGAGTCGGGGCAGTGGCTACTCCTCCTGGAGCCGGCGGGGAGGTACCGCAGGCCGGGTACTACCCGGACCCCTCCATTCCCGGATACATCCGGTACTGGAACGGGGGCGCCTGGGTACCGGGAACGAGCCGGCCCGCGCCCAAGGAGGGCGAGCTCCCGCCGGCCGCTCCGGCCTCGGCGGCGCCCGCGGGACCGGCGCTCGCACCTAACCCGGCGCCGGCGCCCGTGGTGCCGGCGGTGGAGGAGACGGGGCCCGTCTTCTTCGACGAGGAGCCGGCGTCGGAGCCGGAGCCCGAGCCCGCTTCGGCGTGGCAGGCGGACGTCTCCCGGCAGACGGGCTTCGGCGGCGACCGCGACCAGAAGGTCTCGTGGGGTTCCCCCGAGCCGTCGGCCGGTCCGGCCCCCGGCGCGCGGGACCCCCGCGTGCCCACCGACCCCGGGCCGCAGGCCCGCCTGGGCGGGATGCCGGTGACCCCGGCGACGCAGTCCCCCGACCCGACGGGCGGCGCCCTGCCCGGCGTACGCCGACCTCAGTCGCCCACGCCCGAGGGCACGATGACCATCCGCGCGCAGGGCGCGGGGCCCGGACCCGGCTCCGGTTCGCAGGCCGCGGCGTCGGCCGCGCGAACGGCGCAGGGCGCCCAGGGCGCGGCGGCGCCGCCCGGCTCCCAGGGCGCGGCGGGCCCGCAGGCCTCGACGGCTGTGCCGTCGCAGCACGGCGGGCAGGGCGCGACGGGCGGGGCGGCGACGTCGGCCGTCCAGGGACCGCAGGCCGCCCCCGCCGCGCGGGCGCCGCAGGCCGCGGCGGGAGCGCAGGCCGTCTCCCCGGCGCAGGGATCCCAGGGCGCCCCGGGCGCCCACGGCGGGCAGGCGCAGCCGACCGCCGCCCAGGGCCCGCAGGCCCTGACGACACCGCACGGCGCGCAGGCTGCCCCCGGAGCCCCCGGAGCCCCCGGAGCCCCCGGAGCCCCCGGAGCCCCCGGAGCCCCCGGCCACCAGGTGCCGCAGGTCGTGACGAGCGCGCCGAGTCCCCACCTGCCTCAGGGCTCCCACGCTCCCCAAAGTCCCCACGGACCGCAGAGCCCCTCCGGGCCCTCCGCCGCGCAGAGCGCGCCGCTCTCGCACGTGCCCGGGCAGGCGCCCGCGCCCGTGGCGGCCGCCGGGCCCGGTGGTGGGGCCGCTTCGTGGCCGCAGCAGGTGCAGCAGCTCGCGCAGTCCGGCGCCACGTCCGGTGAGGCCGAGCCGCCCGTGGTGCCCTGGAAGCCGCCCGTGGAGGACCCGTTCCTGAAGGCAGCGCGGGCCCAGGCGGCCGCGCGGCCCGCCGGGCTCGGGAAGCGGCTGGTCGCCCGGATCGTCGACACCCTCGTTCTCGGCGCGTTGGCGGGCGGGGCGGCGTTCCCCTTCGTCACGACCGCGCTCGACCACATCGACGCCAAGATCGAGGCGGCGAAGCAGTCCGGTGTCACCGTCCAGGTCTGGCTCCTGGACGGCACGACCTCCCTCAACTTCGGCATCGCGCTCGCCGCGCTCCTCGTCCTCGGCGTTCTGTACGAGGCGCTGCCCACCGCCAAGTGGGGCCGCACGCTCGGCAAGAAGCTCTGCGGTCTCCAGGTGCGGGACATCGAGGCGCACGAGCCGCCGACGTTCGGCGCGGCCCTGCGCCGCTGGCTCGTCTACAGCGTCCTCGGGCTCCTCGTCCTCGGTGTCCTCAACGTCCTCTGGTGTCTCTTCGACCGCCCGTGGCGCCAGTGCTGGCACGACAAGGCGGCCCACACCTTCGTGGCCGGCTAGCCACGGCCCGAGGGCGGCGGGCGACGCCCCCGTACGGCGGTCGCTCGAACGGGGGGCGAATCCTTGCGGGGGCCCGGTGGGCGGGATGCACTGCCCCCATGAGCAACGACCAGCCGACGCCCGGCCAGCCGCCCGAGGACGATCCGTTCGTCAAGAAGCCGCAGGAGCCCACGCCGCCGTCGGCGGGCTCTCCCTACGGGAGCGAGCCGCCTCCCCCCGAAGGGCCGCCACCGAGCGGCCCTCCGCCCGGTGGCGCTCCGCCTCCCGGCGGTCCGCCCCCTGGTGGTGGTCCGCCGCCCGGTGGCGGTCCCCCGCCCGGATCGCCGTACGACAACGTCCCGCCGCCGCCCCCGCCGTACGGCTCCCAGCCCTACGGCGGCGGAGGCGGCTACGGCGGGGCCGATCCGCTGGCCGGGATGCCGCCGCTCGCCGACTCCGGCAAGCGCATCCTCGCGAGGATCGTCGACTGGCTGCTCATCGCCATCCCGCTCGCCATCATCGGCATCCCGTTCAACGTGTACGACCGGGCGTCCGACAGCGACGACTTCGGTGACACGATCAGCGCGACCAGCACCGGCAGCGGTCTCGTCTTCCAGTTGATCACCATCGTCGCGTACGTCGCCTACGACACCGTGATGACCGCCAAGCAGGGCCAGACGCTCGGCAAGAAGTGGATGAAGCTGCGGGTCGCGATGCTCAACGACGGCTCCACACCGCAGATGAACGCCTCGCTGATCCGCGCCGTCGTGCTCTGGCTGCCCGCGCTGATCTGCTGCGCCTGCCTGTGGCCGCTGCTCCTGCTCATCCTGATCCTGGTCGACAAGCCCTACAAGCAGGGCCTGCACGACAAGGCCGCCAAGACCGTGGTGGTGGCCGTGCCGCAATAAGGCGCCACAGCGCTACGAGTTCGAACCGATCCGGGTATCGGCCCCCGCACCCACGCGGACGGCCGGTACCCGGATCGCTTCCGTCCGGGGGGCCGTGGGCGGCACCTGTGCGGGCGTCCCGCGGCGGGCGGCCGGCATCGTCATCGCGACGAGGACGCCGAGCAGGAGCCCGGCGGCGCTGATGACGGCGATGCCCAGCGCGTTCGTGGTGCCGGACAGCAGCAGCAGGGCGACGGTCGAGAAGACGACGGTGGCCGAACCATAGGCGAGTTGTGCGGCGTTCGGACGCGGCATGACGGGTACCGTCCCTCGATGCATCGGCTGGTCGCACTCCTTGGCGACTCTACGACGGTGGATGCCCGAGCGAAACGGGTAGTAAGCGTGACCTAACCCACGGTGCGGGTGCACGGGGGGCGCATGGAGTCACGTTTCCTCGAATGTCCCCTTCTGGTGCGCCTGGTGACCGTCCGGATAGCGGGAATCGACTTCTGCATAGTGCAGTTGGTCTGTTCAAGTCAAGGACTGTCTTTTCGCGCGCAACTCCGGTCGAATGTCGTCACTTGTGACGCGCGTACCCGCCAGCGGACAGCACCCCACCTCCGGTCCGTGGTCGCGGGCGCCGGGGAGGACAACATCAAGTGACCAGCAGACGACGGGCGATCAGAGCGTCCGCAGTCGTCGTGGCGCTCGCGGCCACCGCCGCCACCGCCTCGACTTTCGCCACCGCATCAGCCCATGACCAGGGTCCGGGCGCGCCGGCCGGTATCGAGCGCCACGACCCCGCCTCGGGCGCCGGCGTGGACAAGACCGCGGTGGACCACGACCTCGAAGGTCCGTACAGCAAGCAGCAGGAGCAGCAGCGCAAGGCCGCCCTCGAGCAGGTGCTGAGTGGCGAGACCAAGGTCGAGCGCCG
Source organism: Streptomyces sp. NPDC054975 (assembly GCF_053609105.1). Classification (NCBI taxonomy): domain Bacteria; kingdom Bacillati; phylum Actinomycetota; class Actinomycetes; order Kitasatosporales; family Streptomycetaceae; genus Streptomyces; species Streptomyces sp. NPDC054975. Next base: position 90,089 of record NZ_JBSGWV010000019.1, on the reverse strand, counting down.
CGGGGGCTCCCAGGTCGTCAAGCTCGACAGCAAGAAGTACGTCGAGCTGGGCCGGGAGAAGACCGACAAGATCTTCACGATCCTCGTCGAGTTCGGCGACAAGGTCGACGACACCACGCTGGTCGACCGCGCCGACGACGACACCGCCGAGCCGAAGCCGAAGTTCGGCGGCAAGCCCGGCCCGCTGCACAACCAGATAGCCGAGCCGGACCGTTCGGTGGACAACTCGACGGACTGGAAGAAGGACTACAACCAGCAGCACTTCCAGGACCTGTACTTCGGCACCGGCAAGGACAAGAAGGGTCAGCCGAAGCAGTCCCTGAAGACGTACTACGAGAAGACCTCCTCGGGCCGCTACTCGGTCGAGGGCGGCGTCTCCGACTGGGTCAAGGTCGAGTACAACGAGGCCCGTTACGGCTCCAACTACTGCGGCAACAGCAACTGCGCGAACGTCTGGGACGCCGTCCGCGACGGTGTCACCGCGTGGACCGCCGACCAGAAGGCCAAGGGCCGCACCGACGCCCAGATCAAGGCCGACATCGCCCAGTACGACCAGTGGGACCGGTACGACTTCGACGGCGACGGCAACTTCAACGAGGCCGACGGCTACATCGACCACTTCCAGATCGTCCACGCGGGCGAGGACGAGTCGGCGGGCGGCGGCGCCCAGGGCGGCGACGCCCTGTGGGCCCACCGCTGGTACGCGTACGGCACCGACGCGGGCAAGACCGGTCCGGCGCACAACAAGGCCGGCGGCACGCAGGTCGGCACCACCGGCATCTGGGTCGGCGACTACACGATGCAGCCGGAGAACGGCGGCCTCGGCGTCTTCGCCCACGAGTACGGTCACGACCTCGGTCTGCCCGACCTGTACGACACCTCCGGCAAGCCCGGCGCCGAGAACTCGACCGGCTTCTGGTCCCTGATGTCCTCCGGCTCCTGGCTCGGCCGGGGCAAGGAGTCCATCGGCGACCTGCCCGGCGACATGACCGCCTGGGACAAGCTGCAGCTCGGCTGGCTCAACTACACCAAGGTGAGCAACGAGCAGCGGGGTACGAAGTCCACCCACAAGCTGGGCGTGGCCGAGTACAACACCAAGAACCCGCAGGCGCTCGTCGTCGAGCTGCCGAAGAAGAAGGTCACCACCGACGTCGTCGCGCCCGCCGAGGGTGCCACGCAGTGGTGGAGCGGCATGGGTGACGACCTCAAGAACACCCTGACCCGTTCCGTCGACCTCACCGGCAAGTCGAAGGCCACCCTTGAGCTCAAGGGCTGGTACGACATCGAGCTGGACTACGACTACCTCTACACCGAGGTGTCGACGGACGGCGGCGCCAGCTGGACCGCGCTGGACGGCACCGTGGACGGCAAGCCGCTGCCGCGCGACGCGAGCGGTGCCCCGGCGCTGACCGACGTCTCCGGCGCGTACAAGCCGCTCGTCTTCCCGCTGGACGCCTACGCGGGCAAGAAGTTTGACCTCCGCTTCCGCTACCAGACGGACGGCGGCGCCGGCGGCAAGGGCTTCGCGGCCGACGCCATCACGCTGACCGCCGACGGTGCGCCCGTCTTCTCGGACACCGTCGAGGGCGGCGACAACGGCTGGACCGCGAAGGGCTTCTCGCGCATCGGCAAGGGCTTCACGAAGGAGTACGAGCAGTACTACCTCGCGGAGAACCGCCAGTACGTGTCGTACGACGCGACCCTCAAGGTCGGCCCGTACAACTTCGGCTTCACCGGTGAGCGGGCGAGCTGGGTCGAGCACTACCCGTACCAGAACGGTCTGCTCATCTGGCTGTGGGACACCTCGCAGAAGGACAACAACACGGCCGTCCACCCGGGCCAGGGCCTCGTCCTTCCGGTCGACGCGCACCCGACGCCGCTGAAGTGGTCGAACGGCACCCTGATGCGTAACCGCATCCAGTCGCACGACGCGACCTTCGGCACCTACCGCACCGACGGCTTCATGCTGCACAGCGCGGACGTCCCGGCGTGGATCAAGCCGCAGGCGGGCAACCCCGTCTTCGACGACCGCAAGGGTACGTACTGGTACCAGGAGACTGAGCGGGCCGGTGTCAAGGTAACTGACACCAACACCAAGATCGCGGTCGTCAAGGAGCCGAAGAACGGCGAGACGATCACCGTCCAGGTGGGTCCGTCCACGAAGTAATCTGCATCGTCGCAGGTCAAAGCATGATCGGCCGTCGCCCTCTAGCGGGCGGCGGCCGATCGTGTTTAGGTGCGTCTGACCAAACTCTTATTGACAGCGAACGCACAGGGGGAGTGGTTTCGGCATGCCCGGTGGAGGTTTCTGCAAGTTGCCAGGCGGCAGCGTCGTCGTCGCGATAGGGCTCCCGAGCCCGGCCGGCGACGGGGCCACGGTCCGTTTCCTGGTCCACGCGGCGAACCGGGCCCGCGCCCTGACCCGGCTGCGGAACCTGGGGCTGCGCGCGGTCTACCTGCGGGGCAACGCGGAACCCCCGACGCCCGACGAGATCACCGCCGTCCTCCACCACCCGGACGGCCTGCTGTGGCGCTCGTCGCCGGGCACGGCCCAGGAGCTGTGGCACCCGATACGGACCCTGCCCACGGCCTCCTAGCGGCCCTGGCGCGTCCACGCCGAGACGGGGGCCCGAGGGACGAGCTCCGGGGCGGCCCGGGGGATCAGCTCCGGGGCGGCCCGGGGACCAGCGCCGAGGTGGGCCCGGGATCAGCGCCGAGGCGGCCCGGAGGTCAGACGACGGGCTTGCCCGTCAGTTCCACGCCGGCCCCGCGCAGCTCCTCCAGGGCCCGCTCGGTCGTCTCCTTCGCGACGCCCGCCGTGAGGTCGAGCAGGACCTGCGTACGGAACCCCTCCCGGGCCGCGTCGATCGCCGTCGCCCGTACGCAGTGGTCGGTCGCGATCCCGACGACGTCGACCTCGTCCACGTCGTGCGCCCGCAGCCACTCGGCGAGGGTCGTCCCGTTCTCGTCGCGCCCCTCGAAGCCGCTGTAGGCCGCCTCGTACGCCCCCTTGTCGAAGACCGCGTCGATCGCCCCGGAGGCGACGGCCGGGGCGAAGTTCGGGTGGAAGCCCACGCCCTCGGTCCCGGCGACGCAGTGCACCGGCCAGGACGTCACGTAGTTCGGGGCGTCGGAGAAGTGGTCGCCCGGGTCGACGTGGTGGTCGCGGGTGGCCACCACGTGCCGGTACGCGGCGCCCGCCGCCTCCCCGACCAGGTCGGTGATGGCGGCGGCGACATCCGCTCCTCCCGCCACCGCGAGGCTGCCGCCCTCGCAGAAGTCGTTCTGAACGTCCACGACGATCAATGCGCGGTGCATGGCGGGTGTCCTTCGGTGGGCCGGCGGCGGGAGATGAGTCTTCGGACGGGCGTCGTACGGGGGAATGGCTTCGAGCCTAGAGACTTCCCCCTCCCTACGGGAGGGGGCCTCGCAGGGTGTTACACGCGGATGTCACACGTACTCGGTCGGGAGCACCGGCTCGCCCCGCGACAACTGGATCGCCGACATCGGCAGCCCGGCCCGCGCCGCGATGTGCCGGGCCCTGGCCGCCTCCAGCGGCTCCCGGGCCACCACGTCGCCGCCCTTCACCAGCTCGACCAGGAGCTGACTGTCGGCGAGTTCGGCCGGGACCGGGCCGACGCCGACGACCTCGGCCTCCGCGACGCCCTCGGCGTCGGTCCGGCGCGCCGCCCACTTGCGGCCGCCGACGGAGGCCTTGCCGCCGAGCGACTTCTTGGCGACCGCCGTCAGCGGCGCCTTCGGGTCGGCCGACTGGGCGCGGGCGACCAGCTTGTAGACCATCGAGCAGGTCGGGTGCCCGCTGCCCGTGACCAGCTGCGTGCCCACCCCGTACGCGTCGACCGGGGCCGCCGCCAGCGAGGCGATGGCGTACTCGTCCAGGTCCGAGGTGACCACGATCTTGGTGTCCGTCGCGCCCAGCTCGTCCAGCTGCGCCCGCACCCGGTGCGCCACGAGCAGCAGGTCCCCGGAGTCGATGCGCACGGCTCCGAGCTCCGTGCCCGCCACCTCGACGGCGGTACGGACGGCCTCGGCCACGTCGTAGGTGTCGACGAGCAGGGTCGTACCGCGGCCGAGGGTCTCCACCTGGGCCTGGAACGCGTCCCGCTCGCTGTCGTGCAGGAGGGTGAAGGCGTGCGCGGAGGTGCCGACGGTCGGGATGCCGTAGCGGAAGCCGGCGGCGAGGTCCGACGTGGAGTCGAAGCCGCCGACGTAGGCGGCGCGGGCGGAGGCGACGGCGGCCAGCTCGTGGGTGCGCCGGGCGCCCATCTCGATGAGCCGCCGCCCGCCGGCCGAGGCCGACATCCGGGAGGCGGCCGCCGCGATGGCCGAGTCGTGGTTGAGGATCGACAGGATCACGGTCTCCAGGAGCACGCACTCCGCGAAGGAGCCCTCGACCCGCAGGATGGGGGAGCCGGGGAAGTACACCTCGCCCTCGGGGTAGCCCCAGATGTCACCCGAGAAGCGGTAGGAGGCCAGCCACTGGAGCGTCGGCTCGTCCACGATGTCCTGCTCGCGCAGGAAGCCGAGGACGCCCGCGTCGAAGCGGAAGTTCTCGACGGCGTCGAGGACCCGCCCGATGCCCGCCACCACGCCGTAGCGCCGGCCCTCGGGCAGGCGGCGGGTGAAGACCTCGAAGACGGAGCGCCGGTCGGCGGTGCCGGCCCGGAGGGCCGCCTGGAGCATGGTCAGCTCGTACTGGTCGGTGAAGAGCGCGGTCGACGGCACGTCCACCGGGAGCCCAAGGTCCGCAGCGTTCATGTCAGAGATGCTACCGCAGAAATCGTCAGAGTGACGATTTCAAGGTGAGTCCGGGCGGCGCGCGGGCTGACCCGTTTGTGCGACGCCCCTCCTGAGGTGGCAGCATGGGGTGAGTGAGCGTCGCGCCAATTGAGATCGAACGCACGGAATCGGCCGAAGAGACCTTCGCCGTCGTGGAGCCGGACGTGCCGTGGGTGACCCTGGTCCACAACGATCCGGTCAATCTGATGAGCTATGTGACCTACGTCTTCCAGGCGTACTTCGGTTACTCCAAGGACAAGGCGCACAAGCTGATGCTCGACGTGCACAACAAGGGCCGCGCGGTGGTCTCCAGTGGGACGCGCGAGGAGATGGAGCGGGACGTGCAGGCGATGCACGGCTACGGCCTGTGGGCGACCCTCTCCCAGGACCGCGGCTGATGTCGGGGCACTTCGAGGCCCTGCCCGGCGGTGGCGCTGCCGTCGAGCTCGACGAGGTCGAGGTCTCCATCCTGCGCTCCCTCGCCGTCCAGCTCATGGAGCTGATCGGCCCCGGCGACGAGCCCGTCGAGGGCGAGGACCCGCTGGCCGCGCTCTTCGCCGAGGGCCCGAGCGAGGCTCCGAGCGATCCCGCGCTCAAGCGGCTCTTCCCCGACGCGTACGGGGACGAGGACGAGGAGCTGCGCGCGGCCGCGGCCGACTTCCGCCGCTACACCGAGAACGACCTGCGCGCCCGCAAGCGGCAGGACGCCCTCGCGGTGATCCGCAGCCTCGACGCGCTCAGCTCGACCGGCGAGGACGGCGTGGTCCTCAAGCTCACCGCCGACGAGTGCCGGGCCTGGCTCGGCGCGCTCAACGACCTGCGGCTGACGATCGGGACCCGTCTGGAGGTCACCGACGAGGACGAGAGCGGGGATCTGTACCGGCTGCCCGACTCCGACCCGCGCAAGCCGATGGTGATGGCGTACCTCTGGCTGGGCGCGCTCCAGGAGTCACTCGTGGAGACGCTGATGTCGGGGGCCTGATGTCCGCCGCCCGAATACCGGCCGGTAGGACGTCGTTCGCTCAGCGGACACTCAAATCCGGATAACGAATACGTCACCAAAGTGTTCGTACTGGTCCTCTTGAGTGCCTTTTGTCCACTTTTTCATGTGGCGTGCGCCACAACGCTCCTCCTCGATCACTGTTTCCCCCGTGATAAATCTTCACGACCGCCCGGGGACGCCACCCCTGTTCCCGGGGGCGCTTTGGCCGGCTGATCGCCGGTAGCACTCCATCCACATCCGGGGGGATCAGGACCTGATCCGCAGCCGAAAGCAGTCGGCGCGGATCAGCATGGAGAAAGGCGCACCACCATGACCTCAGTGCAGGTCGACAAGCAGCACGACGGCAATGAGGCCGCGGACTCCGCCGACGGCGAGGGGTACCACCGGGCACTCGGCGCACGCCAGATCCAGATGATCGCGATCGGCGGCGCCATCGGTACCGGCCTCTTCCTGGGCGCGGGCAAGGGCATCTCCAAGGCCGGACCCAGCCTGATCCTCGCGTACGCCATCGCGGGCCTCGTCATCTTCTTCATCATGCGGGCGCTCGGCGAGCTCCTCATGTACCGGCCCGTGTCCGGCTCCTTCTCGGAGTACGCCCGCGAGTTCATCGGCCCCTTCTGGGGCTTCGTGACGGGCTGGACGTACTGGCTCTTCTGGGTCGTCACCGGCATCACCGAAGTCACCGCGGCATCCGCGTACATGCAGTACTGGACGAAGAACGCCGACGGCTGGCTCAATCAGCCGCAGTGGGTCTTCGCCCTGATCTTCACGGTCGTCCTGTTCCTCGCGAACCTGATCTCGGTCAAGCTCTTCGGTGAGCTGGAGTTCTGGTTCTCGATGGTCAAGGTCACCGCGATCGTCGGCATGATCCTGATCTGCGCCGGTGTCCTCACCGTCGGTTTCTCCGACGCCGGCGACACCGCCTCGATCAGCCTGCTCTGGTCCGAGGGCGGCTTCTTCCCCAAGGGCATCGGCTCCACCCTCATGACCCTGCAGATGGTCATGTTCGCCTTCCTCGCGGTCGAGCTGGTCGGTGTGACGGCGGGCGAGTCCAAGGACCCGAAGACGGTCCTGCCGAAGGCCATCAACACCGTCCCGTGGCGCATCGCCGTCTTCTACGTCGGCGCGCTGATCATGATCCTCTCGGTCGTCCCGTGGACGCACTTCCAGCCGGGCATCTCCCCGTTCGTCGCGGCCTTCGAGAAGATGGGCCTCGGCATCGGCGCCGCGATCGTGAACTTCGTCGTCCTGACGGCGGCGCTCTCCTCCTGCAACTCGGGCATGTACTCCACCGGCCGCATGCTGCGCGACCTCGCGCTCAACGGCCAGGGCCCGAAGTTCTTCACCAAGCTCACCAAGAACGGCCTGCCGCTGGTCGGCACCTCGTTCTCGGCCGGCCTGATGATGGTCGGCGTCTGGATCAACTACCAATGGCCGGGCGAGGCGTTCAACTACGTCGTCTCCTTCGCGACCATCTCCGGCATGTGGGCCTGGATCATGATCCTGGTCTCCCAGGTCCGCTTCCGCCTCAAGGCCGACCGGGGCGAGCTGCCCCAGTCCTCCTTCAAGGCCCCCGGCGGCATCTGGCTCAGCCTGTTCTCGCTCGCCTTCATCGGCATGGTGATCGTGATGATGGGCATCGACAAGGACGCGCGGATCTCGCTGTACTGCGCGCCCCTGTGGGGCTTGATCCTGGGCGTCTCGTACCTGGTCCTGAAGGCGCGCAACCCGCAGGGCGCGGCCTTCGCCAAGCGCTCCTGACCTACTCGTCTCGGCATTCGGGCCGTTCCGTACCGCTCCTCGGTACGGAACGGCCCGTCTGCTTATCCTGTCGGACATGCTGACCATCACCCGGGCCCTGTACGACCAGATCGTGGAGCACTCCCGCAAGGACCACCCCGACGAGGCCTGCGGCGTGGTCGCGGGTCCCGTCGGCAGCGGCCGCCCCGAGCGGTTCATCCCGATGCTGAACGCCGCGCGCTCGCCCACGTTCTACGAGTTCGACTCGGCCGACCTGCTGAAGCTCTACCGCGAGATGGACGACCGGGACGAGGAGCCCGTGATCATCTACCACTCGCACACCGCCACCGAGGCCTACCCCTCGCGCACCGACCTCACCTACGCGAACGAGCCCGGCGCCCACTACGTCCTGGTCTCCACCGCCGACACCGACGGCGTCGGCCCCTTCCAGTTCCGCTCCTACTCGATCGTCGAGGGTGTGGTGACCGAGGAGGAGGTCAAGGTCGTCGAGGCGTACGACGCCTGAGAGACTGACCCGACACCAGGGCGGCAGGACCCAGGAAGCCGGTGCGAATCCGGCACGGTCCCGCCACTGTGACCAGCGAGCTCGGACGCTGGGAGCCAGGAACTGACCTGCCGCCTCTTCATCCCGACTGGGGACGTGGAAATCCCCGGAGGAGGCTCGTCCGTCATGACCTGGCGCCGCCGTACCCTGCTGCCCGCCGCCCTCGTCCCGCTGCTCGCCGCCTGCGCGGCCCCGGCGGAGCAGGCATCCCCCTCGGCGAAGGCCGGGCCGGGATTCCCGTACACCGTCTCCAACTGCGGCGTGAAGACGACCTACCAGGCGCCGCCCCGGCGGGCCGTGACCATGAACCAGCACGTCACCGAGGTCATGCTCGCCCTCGGCCTGGAGAAGTCCCTGGTCGGCACCGCCTATCTCGACGACCGGATCCTGCCCGCGTACAAGAAGGCCTACGACGCGGTGCCGGTGCTCGCCAAGGAGTACCCCTCCAAGGAGGCCCTCCTCGCCGCCAACCCCGACTTCGTCTACGGGGGTTACGCCAGCGCCTTCGACGCCAAGGCGGGCCGCGGCCGCGACGACCTGAAGAAGGCGGGCATCGACAGCCGTCTGAACATGGAGTACTGCCCCTCGGGCGCCTCCTCGCTCGCCGACCTCTACCGGGAGGTCGACGAGGTGGCCAGGACCTTCGGCGTCCCCGAGCGCGGCACCCGCTGGACCGACGGGGCGAAGAGGACCGTCACGGCGACCGAGCAACGGCTCAAGGGCCTCGCCCCGGTCTCCGTCTTCGTCTACGACAGCGGCGACAAGACCGCGTTCACCGCGGGCGGCAAGGGCATCGGCAACGAACTGATCACCCGGGCCGGTGGCCGCAACGTCTTCGCCGACCTCGACAAGACCTTCGGCGACGCGGCATGGGAGCAGGTCGTCGCCCGCAAGCCCGACGTGATCGTCATCTACGACTACGGCTCCACGACCGTCGAACAGAAGAAGAAGCGCCTCCTGGACGACCCGGTCCTCAAGGACGTCCCGGCGATCAGGAACAAGCGCTTCGCCGTCATGCCCCTCTCGGACGCGGTCCTCGGCGTCCGGGTCCCGGCCGCCGTCGACAAGCTGGCCGCCCAGCTCCACCCGGGCCGATGACGGCCCTCACCGGACCGGGGGCGACCGCGCAGGCCGCGGCCGCCCCCGCCCGGCGCGGCCCGCTCCCCTACGGGCTCGTCGTCGCGGGCCTGCTCGCCGCCCTCGCGGCCGCCGTCGTCGCGGGCGTGGCGCTCGGGTCCGTACGGATACCCGTGGGCCAGGTCGTCGAGATCCTCACCGGCCGCGCCGCCCCCTCCCCGTACCGCACGATCGTGTTCGACGTCCGGCTGCCGCGCGTGCTGCTCGGCGCGGTCGTCGGGGCGGGGCTCGCCGTCGTCGGCGCCGTCCTCCAGGCCCTGGTCCGCAACCGGCTCGCCGACCCCTTCCTCCTCGGGATCTCCTCCGGGGCGTCCAGCGGGGCCGTCCTCGTCCTGGTCCTCGGCATCGGAGGCGGGGTCACCACCACCGTCGCCATGCCCGCCGGGGCCTTCGCCGGCGCCCTGTTCGCCCTCGTCCTCGTCTACGCCCTGGCCCGGAGCGGCTCGACCATGACCGGTGCCCGGCTGGTCCTCGCGGGTGTCGCCGTCTCGTACATCCTGACGGCCCTGACCACCCTGCTCCTGGTCCTCTCCGCCCGCCCCGAGCACTTCCAGGAGGCGATGTTCTGGTCCCTGGGCGGCCTCGGCAGCGCCCGCTGGGACTCCCTCGCCGTGCCCGCCACCGTCGTCGCCCTCGGCACCGCCCTGCTCGTCGCCCTCGCCCGCCCCCTGGACCTGCTCCTCGTCGGGGAGGAGGGCGCGACCGTACTCGGCCTGGACACCGCCCGCTTCCGCGCGGCCGTCTTCGTCCTGGCCTCCCTCGTCACCGCCGTCATGGTCTCCGTCAGCGGGGCCGTCGGCTTCGTCGGCCTGATGGTCCCGCACGCCGCCCGGATGGCCGTCGGCGCCCCGCACCGCCGCCTGTTGCCGGTCGCCGCGCTCGGCGGCGCGCTCGCCCTGATCCTCGCCGACCTCGCCGCCCGGACCGTCGCCGCGCCCCAGGACATCCCCGTCGGCGTGCTCACGGCCCTCATCGGCGGCCCGTTCTTCCTCTGGCTCATGCGCCGGCGCCCGGAAGGGAGCCCGGTATGAGGGAGAAGCCCGACATGGCCGAACTGGTCCTCCGGGGAGTCTCGTACGGGACCCGGCTCCTGGACGCCGACCTGACCGCACGCCCCGGTGAGACCGTCGGGCTCGTCGGTCCCAACGGCAGCGGCAAGTCCACCCTCCTGCGCTGCGTCTACGGCACCCTCACCCCCACCTCCGGCCGCGTCCTCCTCGACGGCGACGACCTGTCCGCCCTCGGGCCCAAGACGCGCGCCCGCCGCGTCGCGACCGTCCCGCAGGACGGCTCCACCGAGTTCGAGCTGACCGTCCACGAACTGGTCGCCCTCGGCCGCTCCCCGCACAAGCGCTTCTGGGAGGGCGACACGGCCGCCGACCGCGTACGCGCCGAGGCCGCCCTCGCCCGGGTCGGCATCGCCGAGCTCGCCGACCGGCCGTACCCCACCCTCTCCGGCGGGGAGCGCCAGCGCGCCCTGGTCGCCCGCGCCCTCGTCCAGGACCCGGCGCTCCTCGTCCTCGACGAGCCCACCAACCACCTCGACATCCGCTACCAGCTCGAAGTCCTGCGGCTCGTCCGCCACTTGGGCACCACCAACCTCCTCGCCCTGCACGACCTCAACCTCGCCGCCGCCTACTGCGACCGGTTGTACGTCCTGGAGCGCGGCCGGATCGTCGCCGAAGGGGCCCCGACGGAGGTCCTCACCCCCGCACTGCTGGCCACCGTCTACGGTGTGGAAGCCGAGGTCATCCCGCATCCGAGGACCGGCACGCCGACCGTCCTCTACGTCCCAGGTCCGCCAGTCGAGCGCGAATCGTCCGACATGTGAGATCACATTCCGGAACCCGGACCGGGAATCGATACGATGACCGCATGGTTTCCCACGACGTGAGCGAAGTGACGACGCCGGGCAGCGCGCTGCTCGTGGCGCGGCTGCACGTCGACCTGTGCCGTCTCGCCAGCGCGATGTGAGCGCGGGGCGGCCCACCGACCGGCGCCCCGAGAAGCACCACCCCGCGCGGGGGACCACAGCCGCGCGCCTTTCACGCCACTCCCGACAGGAGCCCACGCCATGGCCATCGAGGTCCGCATCCCGACCATTCTCCGCACCTACACCGACGGCGAGAAGGCCGTCACGGGCAACGGTGCGACGCTCGCCGAGCTCTTCGCCGACCTGGAGACGCGCCACGCCGGGATCGAGGCCCGCATCGTGGACAACGGCCAGCTGCGCCGCTTCGTCAACGTCTACCTCAACGACGAGGACGTCCGCTTCCTCGACGGCATCGACACCAAGCTGACCGACGGCGACAACGTCACGATCCTGCCGGCCGTGGCCGGCGGCATGGTCTGATCCACATGCGTTACGACTCCCCGCTCGCGGCGGTCGGCAACACGCCCCTGGTCCGGCTGCCCCGGCTCTCCCCGTCGGACGACGTCCGCATCTGGGCCAAGCTGGAGGACCGCAACCCCACCGGCTCGGTCAAGGACCGCCCCGCGCTCCACATGATCGAGCAGGCCGAGAAGGACGGCCGGCTCACCCCCGGCTGCACCATCCTGGAGCCGACCAGCGGAAACACCGGGATCTCGCTGGCGATGGCGGCGAAGCTCAAGGGCTACCGCATCGTCTGCGTCATGCCGGAGAACACCAGCGAGGAGCGTCGCCAGCTGCTCGCCATGTGGGGCGCCGAGATCATCTCGTCCCCGGCGGCGGGCGGGTCGAACACGGCGGTACGGGTCGCCAAGGAGATCGCGGCGGAGAACCCCACCTGGGTGATGCTCTACCAGTACGGCAACCCGGACAACGCGGGCGCCCACTACGCCACGACGGGCCCGGAGATCCTGACGGACCTCCCCTCCATCACCCACTTCGTGGCGGGCCTGGGCACCACCGGCACCCTGATGGGCGTCGGCCGCTACCTGCGCGAGCACAAGCCGGACATCAAGATCGTCGCCGCCGAACCCCGGTACGACGACCTGGTCTACGGTCTGCGGAACCTGGACGAGGGCTTCGTCCCCGAGCTGTACGACGCCTCGGTCCTCACCACCCGCTTCTCGGTCGGCTCGGCCGACGCGGTCACCCGCACCCGGGAACTCCTCCAGCAGGAGGGCATCTTCGCCGGCGTCTCCACGGGCGCGGCACTGCACGCGGCGATCGGCGTCGGCCAGAAGGCGCTGAAGGCGGGCGAGAGCGCGGACATCGTCTTCGTGGTGGCGGACGGCGGCTGGAAGTACCTGTCGACGGGTCTGTACACGGCGAAGACGACGGAAGAAGCGATCGAAACGGTGCAGGGCCAGCTCTGGGCGTAGCCCTCTCGGTTGGATCATGCCAGGCTCGCAGGGCCTGGCACCGCGCGCTCGACCGGCCTACGACGGGCCCAGGGCGCGCTCACGGCGCGCTCACGACGCCAAATGGCGGACCTGGTCCCACACGACCGGGTCCGCCGTTCCCACCTTCCGCCGGAACTCCCACACCGGGACCTCCCGCAGCTCGTCGGTCTCCAGGAAGCTCGGCCGCCCCTGCGCGTCCCCCACGGAGCCCGGCGGCAGCGCGATCACGGCCGGCCGCTCGTCGTGGTACTTGCTCGTGATCTTGACGACGAGGGCGCAGTCGCCCCGGAGCGAGAGCACCAGGCACGGCCGGTCCTTCGCCCGCCCGTCTCCGGCCACCGCCCTACCCGACGCGCTGCGCGCGGCACCTTCTGATGTCGGCCCGTCCTCGTAGGGCACGTCGGCCCACCAGATCTCGCCCGCACGGGGGAGCCGCTCCGGCAACCGGCCGGGGGCGGAGGGCCGTGTGGAGGGCCGCGCCGGCGGGCGCGTCCGGCCACCGGGCCGCCGGGCGGACCGCTTCCAGCCGTCCGCCAGTGCCACCACCAGCGCGATCACCACGACCGCGACGAGCGCCGGCCACCAGGACGTGTCCATACCCCAAGACGTTACCGGCCGCCCGTACCCCGCGCTCTCCCGCTCCAGGTCCATCCGAACCGGTGACAGAGCCCGTGAGTTCGCCCACAACGAGCCGCCGCGGAGGAGCGACGGGCGGGGTGGCGCCTTACGCTCGACGCATCGCAAGACCTCCCCCGCCGCTCTCCGCCCTCGGAGGTTCACGCTCCATGAAGCTCACCGTCGTCGGCTGCTCCGGGTCGTTCCCGTCCGCGGACTCGGCCTGTTCGAGCTACCTCGTAGAGGCCGACGGCTTCCGGCTGCTCCTCGACATGGGCAATGGCGCCCTGGGCGAGCTGCAGCGCCACATCGGTCTGTACGACCTCGACGCGATCTTCCTCAGCCATCTGCACGCCGACCACTGCATCGACATGTGCGGGTACTTCGTCGCGCGCTACTACCGCCACGAGGGCGGGCGCTGCGCCGCGATCCCGGTCTTCGCCCCGGAGGGCGCCGAACAGCGCCTGACCACGGCGTACGCCGACACCCCCTCGGACAAGTCGATGAGCGAGGTCTTCGACTTCCGCACGCTGAAGTCGGGCTCCTTCGAGATCGGCCCGTTCTCCGTCCGCACGGAGAAGGTGTGCCACCCGGTGGAGGCGTACGGCATCAGGATCGAGCACGGCGGCCGTTCGCTGACGTACTCCGGCGACACGGGAGCCTGCGACGCCCTGCACGAACTGGCGGAGGGCGTGGACCTGTTCCTCTGCGAGGCGTCGTTCACGCACGGCAAGGAGGACGTCCCGGACCTCCACCTCAACGGCCGCGAGGCGGGCGCGGAGGCGGCCCGCTCCTCGGTGGGCCGCCTGGTGCTGACCCACATCCCGCCGTGGACGGACGGTGCCCAGAACCTGGCGGACGCGCGGGCGGTGTACGACGGGCCGTCGGAGCTGGCGTACGCGGGCGCGGTCTACGAGGTCTGAGCGCCTTCGGACGTACGGGAAGGGCCCCGGAACCTGTTCGGTTCCGGGGCCCTTCCGCCGTACGGGCGAGGCTCACGCCTTGGTGAGGTCCTCGACCTCCTCCTCGGGCTCGCGGCCCGGGGTGGTGAGGTTGAACTTGGTGATCGCGAAGCGGAAGACCGCGTAGTAGATCGCGGCGAAGACCAGACCGATCGGGATGATCATCCAGGGCTTCGTGGCGAGGTTCCAGTTCAGCGCGTAGTCGATGAAGCCCGCGGAGAACGTGAAGCCGGCGTGGACCCCAAGGGCCCAGGTCACGGCCATCGAGATGGCGGTGAGGATCGCGTGGATCACGTACAGGACCGGCGCGATGAACATGAAGGTGAACTCGATCGGCTCGGTGATACCCGTGACGAAGGAGGTCAGCGCGAGCGAGAGCATCATGCCCATGACGGCCTTGCGGCGCTCCGGGCGGGCGGAGTGCGCGATGGCGAGCGCGGCGGCCGGGAGGCCGAACATCATGATCGGGAAGAAGCCCGACATGAAGATTCCGGCGCTCGGGTCACCGGCGAAGAAGCGGTTCAGGTCACCGTGGACGACCTCGCCGGCCGCATTGGTGAAGTCACCGATCTGGAACCAGGAGACGGTGTTCACGAACTGGTGCATGCCGACCGGGATCAGCGCGCGGTTGATCAGGCCGAAGAGGCCGGCGCCACCGGCGCCGAGGCCGGTCATCCACTCGCCGAAGCTGGAGATGCCGTTGCCGATGGGCTCCCAGACCAGGCCGAAGACCACACCGACGAGGGTGCCGACGAAGGCCATGATGATCGGGACGAGACGACGGCCGTTGAAGAAGCCCAGCCAGTCGACCAGCTTGGTGCGGTGGAACTTCTGCCACAGGATGGCGGAGAGCAGACCCATGAGGATGCCGCCGAGGACGCCCGGGTTGTTGTACGTCGCGGCGACGTCGACACCCTTGTTGGCGGTCGTGTTGATCACCGCGTCGGTGACCGGGAACGCCTTGAGGACGTTGCTGTAGACCAGGAAGCCCACCAGGGCGGCGAGGGCGGTGGAGCCGTCGGCCTTCTTGGCGAAGCCGATGGCCACGCCTATGCAGAACAGCAGGGGCAGGTTGGCGAAGACTGCGTCACCGGCCGTGGCGAACACGGAGGCGACCTTGTCCCATCCGAGGCCGTCCTTGCCGAAGACGTCGGGCTGGCCGAGACGGAGCAAGATACCCGCGGCCGGCAGCACGGCGATCGGCAGCTGCAGGCTGCGACCGACCTTCTGCAGGCCCTGGAACAGGCCGGATCCGCGCTTCTTCGCGGGAGCGGCGGCCTGGGCGGTGGCCGTACTCATCAACTTCCTCCAGTAAGGCAAGGCGCCGCCAGAGGTCAGTGAAAAGGGGGTGACGGCGGCGTCTCGTGGAACGCGGTGGACTGGACCGCGTGGTCTACACCAATGAGTGGTGTAGACCAGTTTTAGCACGTGAGACTTAGATAAGGAACCTGCGAATTCTGTGTACTCGGGCCATAGCTGGGTGTGAACGACGAAAGGCCCCCGGACCGTGAGGTCCGAGGGCCTTTGGGCGTACTTCGTAGGTCTCTGGCGGGTTATGCCTTCGTCGTGTCCCGGTCCATCTCCTCCTCCAGCTCCTCCGGTTCACGGCCCGGGGTCGGGAGGTCGAACTTGGTGATCGCGAAACGGAAGATCGCGTAGTAGACGACCGCGAAGGCGAGGCCGATCGGAATGATCAGCCACGGTTTCGTCGCGAGGTTCCAGTTGATGACGTAGTCGATCAGGCCCGCCGAGAAGCTGAAGCCGTCCTTCACGCCCAGCGCCCACGTCACCGCCATGGACACACCCGTCAGCACCACGTGGATCACGTACAGCAGCGGGGCGATGAAGAGGAACGAGTACTCGATCGGCTCGGTGATGCCGGTGACGAACGAGGTCAGCGCGACCGAGAGCATCATGCCGCCCACCTGCTTGCGCCGGTGCGGCTTCGCGCAGTGGGTGATGGCCAGGGCCGCCGCGGGGAGCGCGAACATCATGATCGGGAAGAAGCCGGTCAGGAACTGGCCGGCGTTCGGGTCGCCCGCCAGGAACATGGGGATGTCGCCGTGGACCACCGTGCCGTCCGGCTTCTCGTACGTGCCGAACTGGAACCAGATCGGCACGTTCAGGAACTGGTGCAGGCCGATGACCAGCAGCGCGCGGTTCGCCAGGCCGAAGATGCCCGCACCCCAGGCGCCGAGCCCGACCAGCCAGTCGCTGAAGCTCTCCAGCCCGTCGCCGATCGGCGGCCAGATCCAGAGGCAGAGCGCGGCGAAGGCGATCGCGACGAACGTCATGATGATCGGGACCAGTCGGCGGCCGTTGAAGAAGCCCAGCCAGTCGACCAGCTTCTTGCGGTGGTACCGCTGCCAGAACCAGGCCGCCAGCAGCCCCATGACGATGCCGCCGAAGACGCCCGGATTCTGGTACGTGTACCCCGCGAAGGAGTCGTCCGCCCCCAGGCAGCCGCCGCTGATGTCCCTCGTGCCCTCCGGGCAGTCCTTCGGGAACTGGCGCAGCACCGTGTAGTACACGAGGAAGCCGACCACGGCCGCCAGGGCCGTCGAGCCGTCCGCCTTCTTCGCCATGCCGATGGCGACACCGATGCAGAACAGCAGGGGCAGGCCGAGGCTGCCGTCGAGCAGCGCGCCGCCCGCGCCCGCCATGACCTTGGCGACGTTGTCCCAGCCGAGGCCGTCGGCCCCGAAGACGTCCGGCTGGCCGAGCCGGTTGATGATGCCGGCCGCCGGGAGTACGGCGATGGGGAGCTGGAGGCTCCGCCCCATCTTCTGCAGCCCCTGGAAGAGTCCGCCCCATGTCGACTTCTTCGGCGCGGCGGCTGCTCTGTCCGTACTCATCGGCGTCCTCCCTGGCCGGAACGGACCCGGAACAGAACGGGCCCGACTCACGTTGCAGACTGGTGTAGACCAGTTGCGATAGGCTCCCGGAGCCCGCTGAGGGCAGGTCGCCGGTGATCGTCATCATTCGGCAGAACGAGGGCACTCGCTCGCGAAGTTGGGCCAACCGTGGGTTACCGTGACAAAGCGGACCATCGGTGCGCCGAGACTCACGTTCTTTGAACGGGAACGGACAGGGAGAAAACATGGCCAGCAAGGCTGAGAAGATCGTCGCCGGGCTCGGCGGCATCGACAACATCGAAGAGGTCGAGGGCTGCATCACCCGCCTGCGCACCGAGGTCGTCGACGCGAGCCTGGTCGACGAGGCCGCTCTCAAGGCCGCCGGCGCCCACGGCGTCGTGAAGATGGGCACCGCGATCCAGGTCGTCATCGGCACCGACGCCGACCCGATCGCCGCCGACATCGAAGACATGATGTGAGCAGCTGACTCCCGGCTGCAGCACGCCCACGGGGGCCCGGTCCGACAGGGGACCGGGCCCCCGTCCGCGTACGGCCATGACGGCGAACCGTGCCCCCGTCGCGTACGGCTACGCTCGTGACATGTCTCGTATCGACGGCCGTACCCCCGAACAGCTCCGCCCCGTCACCATCCAGCGCGGTTGGAGCAAGCACGCCGAGGGCTCCGTCCTCATCTCCTTCGGCGACACCAAGGTCTTCTGCACCGCCTCCGTCACCGAAGGCGTCCCGCGCTGGCGCAAGGGCAGCGGCGAGGGCTGGGTCACCGGCGAGTACTCGATGCTCCCGCGCGCGACCAACACCCGCGGCGACCGCGAGTCCGTCCGCGGCAAGATCGGCGGCCGCACCCACGAGATCTCCCGGCTCATCGGCCGCTCGCTGCGCGCCGTCATCGACTACAAGGCCCTCGGCGAGAACACCATCGTCCTCGACTGCGACGTCCTCCAGGCCGACGGCGGCACCCGCACCGCCGCCATCACCGGCGCGTACGTCGCCCTCGCCGACGCCGTCGCCTGGGCCCAGGGCAAGAAGCTCGTCAAGGCCGGCCGCAAGCCCCTCACCGGCACCGTCGCCGCCGTCTCCGTCGGCATCGTCGACGGCGTCCCCCTCCTCGACCTCTGCTACGAGGAGGACGTCCGCGCCGAGACCGACATGAACGTCGTCTGCACCGGCGACGGCCGTTTCGTCGAGGTCCAGGGCACCGCCGAGGCCGAGCCCTTCGACCGCAAGGAGCTCAACGCCCTCCTCGACCTGGCGTCCGGCGGCTGCGCCGAACTCGCCGAGATCCAGCGCAAGGCGCTCGAAGGAACTCTGTAGGCCGCGGCGGCGTCTTCCTATGCACGGGCGTACGACGAACCGCTGTACGCCCGTGCATCCACATCTTCTGGGGAGGACCCGTCTTGAAGCGCCGCCTCGCACTCGCCCTCGCCTCGGCAGCCGTACTCACCACCACCCTCGTCGGCTGCGGAGCACTCGACAAGGCCATGGACTGTGTCGCGACCGCCGACGCGATAGCCACCAGCGTCGACAAGCTCTCGCAGGCGGCCTCCAACGCCTCCAACGACCCGACGCAGCTCAACGAGGCCCTGAACGAGATCTCCACCGAGCTCGGCAAGCTCAAGGACACGACCGACAACGCGGACCTGTCCAAGGCCGTGGACGACCTCACCAAGGGCGTCGAGACCGTGCGTACGGCCGTCAAGGAGGGCGACACCACCCCGGACATCAAGCCGATCACCGACGCGGCCACCGAGATCGGCAAGGTCTGCACCCCGGGATAATCGGGAGCATGACCCGTCTGATCCTCGCCACCCGCAACGCCGGGAAGATCACCGAACTCCACGCGATCCTCGCCGACGCAGGCCTCACCCATGAGCTCGTCGGCGCGGACGCGTACCCGGAGGT
The DNA here is from genome assembly GCF_053609105.1 of Streptomyces sp. NPDC054975. Lineage (NCBI taxonomy): Bacteria > Bacillati > Actinomycetota > Actinomycetes > Kitasatosporales > Streptomycetaceae > Streptomyces > Streptomyces sp. NPDC054975. Next base: position 71,162 of record NZ_JBSGWV010000019.1, on the reverse strand, counting down.
CCCCGACACCAAGGAGACCGGCGTCACCTTCGCCGAGAACGCCCTCCTCAAGGCCCACGCTCTCGCCCGCGCCACGGGCCTGCCGGCCATCGCCGACGACTCCGGCCTCTGCGTCGACGTCCTGAACGGCGCCCCCGGCATCTTCTCGGCCCGCTGGTCCGGCACCCACGGCGACGACCGCGCCAACCTGGACCTGCTCCTCGCCCAGATCGCCGACATCGACGACACCCACCGCGGAGCCCACTTCGCCTGCGCGGCGGCCCTGGCACTCCCCGACGGCACGGAGCGCGTGGTCGAGGGCCGGATGCGAGGGGTCCTGCGCCACACCCCGGTCGGCACGAACGGCTTCGGCTACGACCCGATCCTCCAGCCCGAGGGCTACGAGGTGACGTGCGCCCAGCTCTCCCCGGAGGAGAAGAACGCGATCAGCCACCGGGGCAAGGCGTTCCGCGCGCTGGTGCCGGTGGTACGGGAGCTGGTGGGCTGAGGGCCGCCGACGACAGAGCCCGTCACCTTGGAATCAAAGGTGACGGGCTCCCCGTAGCCGTACGCCCGGTCGGATTCGAACCGACAACACATGGCACCTAAAGCCATTCTCTCTTCCATTGGAGTACGGGCGCGTACAGTGCTGTTCACTTTACCCGCTGCCCTCCCCGACACCAGGTGCCTGCGACCGCCTGACAGTTGGGGCCCAGGAGCGGGGAGTCGGCGTCAGAACTTCGGTTCGGGGGCCTGGGCCAGGACGAGCTCGGCCGCTTCCTCCGGGGTCTCCACCGACGGGGGCGAGCCCTCCAGCGGGCGCTGCGCGGTCTCCTTCATGCAGGCCACCGCGACCACGCCGACGAGCGCCGCCGCCATGGCGTAGTACGCCGGCATCAGGTTGCTGCCGGTCGCGCCGATCAGCGCCGTGATGACGAGCGGGGTCGTACCGCCGAAGAGCGAGGTCGACAGGTTGTAGCCGACGGACAGGGAGCCGTAGCGCACATCGGTCGGGAAGAGCGCCGGGAGCGCCGCCGACATCGTGCCGAGCATGCAGACCAGCGACAGACCGAGCATCAGCATGCCCGCCGTGATGGCCGGGATGCCGCCCTGGCCGATCAGCAGGAACGCGGGCAGCGACAGGAAGAGGAAGCCCAGCATCCCCGCCATCAGGACGGGCTTGCGCCCGAACCGGTCGTTGAGCCGCCCCACCTGAGTGATGATCAGCATCAGGAGGACCATCACCAGCAGCAGGATCAGCAGGCCGTGCGTCTCGCTGTAGCCGAGCTCGTCGGAGAGGTACGTCGGCATGTACGACAGCAGCATGTAGTCGGTGATGTTGTACGCGCCCACGAGCGCGATGCACAGGATCAGCGTCGGCCACTGCTGGCGGAAGATCTTGGCCAGGTCGCCCTTGGTGGAGGTCTCCACCGCGTCCGCCGCCTCCGAGGCGCGCGCCGACTCGCTCTCCAACTTCTGGAAGGCGGGTGTCTCGTCGAGGCGCATCCGCAGGTAGAGGCCGACCAGGCCGAGCGGCCCCGCCACCAGGAACGGCACGCGCCAGCCCCACGCCTCCATCGTCTCGGAGCCGAGCCAGGTGGTGAGCGCCGTGACCAGGCCCGCCGCCGCGACGTAGCCGGCGAGGGTGCCGAACTCCAGGAAGCTGCCGAAGAAGCCACGTCGGCGGTCGGGCGCGTACTCGGCGATGAACGTCGACGCGCCGCCGTACTCCCCGCCCGTGGAGAAGCCCTGCAGCATCCGGAAGAGGACGAGCAGGACGGGCGCCCAGAAGCCGATCGACGCGTACGACGGGATCAGACCGATCGCGAACGTGCCGACCGCCATGAGGATCATCGTCAGGGCCAGGACCTTCTTGCGGCCGATCCTGTCACCCATCGGGCCGAACACCATGCCGCCGAGGGGCCGCACGAGGAACGCGACCGCGAAGGTCGCGAACGACGACAGCAGCTGCACGGTGTCGTTCCCGGCCGGGAAGAAGACATGGCCGAGCGTGACGGCCAGATAGGCGTAGATGCCGAAGTCGAACCACTCCATGGCATTGCCGAGCGAGGCCGCCTTCACGGCGCGCTTGACCGCCGCCTCGTCGGTCACCGTGATGTCCGACCGGCGCAAGGGCGGCTGCTGCCGCCGTGTGATGGCCCGGAACAGCCGCGGATGCCGTCTGCGAGCCTCCGGGTCGGCCTCGATCGTGGTGCGGTCGGTGGCCGACATGGCCGTACGTCCTTTCTCGGGGGGTAGCTCCAAGAAGGACGTCTGCGCGGCGATGGCGATCGCAAACGCAGCGGCCGGAGAAGTGAGGCCTCCGTCACATTCCGGGCCTCGGGCTCGTCGTCAGGCCTGGATGCCCAGGTCCTTGAGGATCTTGGCGACGTGGCCGGTCGCCTTCACGTTGTAGAGAGCGCGCTCGACCTTGCCGTCCTCGTCCACGACGACCGTCGAGCGGATCACGCCCGTCACCGTCTTGCCGTACAGCTTCTTCTCGCCGAACGCGCCGTACGCCTCCAGCGTCTCCTTCGACGGGTCACCGACCAGCGTGACCTTCAGGGACTCCTTGTCGCGGAACTTCGCCAGCTTCTCCGGCTTGTCCGGCGACACGCCGATGACGTCGTAGCCCGCGCCGGCCAGCACGTCCAGGTTGTCCGTGAAGTCGCAGGCCTGCTTGGTGCAGCCCGGGGTGAGCGCCGCCGGGTAGAAGTAGACGATGACCTTGCGGCCCTTGTGGTCCGCGAGCGAGACCTCGTTGCCGTCCGCGTCGGGCAGGGTGAAGGCGGGGGCGGTGTCGCCGGGCTGAAGTCGCTCGCTCATGGCTCTCCTCGGGAATGTCGGGCGTACACACACGAGCCTAATGGGGGCCTGAGACAGACCACGGAGCGAGAAACTGAGAGACTGTCCGTCAAGGACCGATTACGTCAAGGACCGATTACGACTACGGAGGCAGCGCGGTGTCGGACGCCAGGACCCCTGCGCAGATCGAGGCGGACATCGTCCGCCGGCGCGAGCAGCTCGCCGTCACTCTCGACGAGATCGGCATTCGGGTGCACCCCAGGACGATCGTCGGCGACGCGAAGGCGAGGGTCGCCTCCACGGTCGACCACACCGCCGGTCGCGCGTTCGCCGCGGTCAACCGGACCGTGTCCGACGTGAAGGCCCGCTTCACGTACGAGGACGGCGCCCCGCGCCTGGAACGGGTGGTTCCGGTGGCGGTCGTCGCCGTGGCCCTCGTCGGGCTGCTCGCGGTCTCCGCGCGCAAGCGCGGGCGATGACACGAGGGTGGCGCGGACAGTCCCGGGCGACCACGTCCGGCCAGACCCGGGTGACGGCGTCCGGCCGGTCCCGGGTGACTGCGTCCGGATGACGCCTCCCGAGTACGGTCGACACGCCCGGGCAGGTAGGTTCGGACCGTGAGCGAGAACACCCACGACAAGCTGCCCATCCGGATGCTCCACGACCGGGTGCTGGTCCGGACCGACACCCCCGAGGGGGAGCGGCGCTCGGGCGGGGGCATCCTGATCCCCGCGACCGCCGCCGTCGGCCGCCGGCTGGCCTGGGCGGAGGTCGTCGCGGTCGGCCAGAACGTCCGTACGGTCGAGACCGGTGACCGGGTCCTGTACGACCCCGAGGACCGTGCCGAGGTGGAGGTGCGGGGCGTCGCGTACGTCCTGATGCGGGAGCGCGACCTGCACGCGGTCGCGGCGGACCGCTTCGAGGGGTCCAAGGACACCACGGGGCTCTACCTGTAGCGGCCGGAGCGGACCGAGCAAGGCCTGGTGACCGGTGTCACCAGGCCTTTCGTCTGCTCTTTGCTAGCCTGGAGAGACCCGACGAGACGCGCCGTACCGGGCCATACGCAAAGACGACGCACCCTGTTGATCCGTCTCGCGGAGGTGTTCGTCGTCATGGCCTGGGTTCTTCTGATCGTCGCCGGTCTGCTCGAGGTCGGCTGGTCCATCGGCATGAAGTACACGGACGGGTTCACCCGCCTGTGGCCGAGCGTCTTCACGGGCGCCGGGATCGTCGCCTCCATGATGCTGCTCTCGCACGCCGCCAAGACGCTGCCGATCGGTACGGCGTACGGCGTCTGGGTCGGCATCGGCGCGGCCGGCGCGGCGGTGGTCGGCATGGTGCTGCTCGGTGAGCCGGCGACCGCCGCCCGAATCTTCTTCGTCTGCCTGCTGCTGGTGGCCGTGGTCGGCCTGAAGGCGACCTCGGGTCACTGACGGTCACTGACGCGGCAGGGGGCCGTCCGGGATCGGTTGGTACGGGTTTCGCTGGTCGTGGCCAGGTCGGATCGGGTCCTGTGGCTCAGGGCCCGGCCGGCCCGGGCGCTCCGGGCCCGCCTGGGCCGTGTCCTCCTGCGCGGCCCCCTGATCCCCTCCCGTTCCTTCGCCTTCCTCCCCTTCCGCCGGCAGGTCCGGCCGCGGGGGAGCGATGGGTTCCAGCCACTCCTCGGCGCCCTCGCCCAGCTGGAGTTCGAACTCCCGCGGCTCGGTGCCCGCCAGTGCGTCCCGGGTGAACTGGGCCCAGATGTCCGCCGGCTCCCCGCCCCCGTTGATCCGGGGCTGCCCGAGCGCTCCGTACAGCGGCTTCTGCTCGCCCGTCTCCGGGTCCTGGCCCATCATCGTGACGACCGTCGCCAGGTCCGGGGTGTAGCCCGCGAACCAGGCGGCCTTGTCGTCCTCGGCCGTGCCCGTCTTGCCCGCCGCCGGCCGTCCGGCCGCCAGCGCCGCCGTGCCCGTACCGCTCTCCACGACGCTCCGCAGGACCGCCGTCGTCGTGTCGGCGGCCTCCCTGCTCACCGCCTGCCGGCCGCCGGACGCCGGCAGGTTGACGACCTCGCCGTCCTTGGTGACCTTCTCGACGAGGGTGTACGTGCCGTGGCGGCCGTGGTTGGCGAGGGTGGCGTACGCCTCGGCCAGGTCGAGGGCGCTCGCGGTGGCCGGGCCGAGCGCGATGGAGGGGGAGGCGTTGAGGTCGGGGGTGTGGGCGGGCAGGCCGAGGGCGACGGCGGTCTCCCTGACCTTGGCGGGCCCGACGTCCACGGCCATCTGCGCGTACACCGCGTTGACCGAGCTGTCGGTGGCGGTGCGGACGGTGATGTCGCCGAACGAGGCGTCGTCCTCGTTGCCGGGCGCGTAGGAGCCGCCGGTCCAGCCTTGTACGGGGCGCTTGTCGGTGCCGTCGTAGTACGTGTTCGGGGTGATCGGCTCGCCGTCCTGGGTCTGCGAGGCGTTCTGGAGGGCGGCGGCGAGGACGAACGGCTTGAAGGTGGAGCCGACCTGGTAGTCGCGGCGGGTGGCGTTGTTGACGTACTGCTTGGTGAAGTCGATGCCGCCGTACAGGGCGACGACGCGGCCGCTCGCCGGGTCGATGGACGCGCCGCCGACCCGGACGAAGCGGTCGGTGGGGTTCCGCGCCGGGTCGAGCCGGGACATGACCTGCTCGTCCACGGCGTTGACGAAGGCCTCCTGCTTCTCCTTCTCCAGGGTGGTGGTGATGCGGTAGCCGCCGCCGGCGAGGGTCTTCTCGTCGATGACGTCGTGCGCGGTGAGGTACTCCTCGACGGCCTGGACGAGGTAGCCGCGCTGGCCGGAGAGGCCGGTGGCGGGCCGGGCGGCCTGCGGCGTGGGGAAGGCGGCGGCGGCCCGGCCGGCGGGGGAGAGCCACCGCTCCTTGACCATGCCGTCCAGGACGTAGTGCCAGCGGGCGAGCGCCTTGGCCCGGTTCTCGGGGTGGGTCGCCACGTCGTAGGCGCTGGGCGCCTTGAGGAGGGAGGCGAGGTACGCGCCTTCGGCGGTGTCGAGGTCGCCGGCGTCCTTGCCGTAGTAGGCGCGGGCGGCGGCCTGGATGCCGTAGGCGTTGCGGCCGAAGTAACTGGTGTTCAGGTAGCCCTCGAAGATCTGGTCCTTGCTCTTCTCGCGGTTGAGTTTGATCGCGATGAAGAACTCCTTCACCTTGCGGGTGACGGTCTGTTCCTGGCCCAGGTAGTAGTTCTTGACGTACTGCTGGGTGAGGGTGGAGCCGGACTGGCGGCCCTTGCCGGTGAGGGTGTTCCAGGCGGCGCGGACCATGGCCTTGGGGTCGACGGCGCGGGCGGAGGAGAAGTCGCGGTCCTCGGCGGCGAGTACGGCGTGCCGGACGGTGAGCGGGACCTGGGCGAGGCGCACGTTCTCGCGGTTGACCTCGCCGTCGCGGGCGATCGCGGTGCCGTCCCGGTAGAGGTACACGTTGGACTGGGCGAGCGCGGCGGCGTTGGCGGGCGGGATGTCGACGAGCAGGTAGCCGGCGAGGAAGCCGCCGGCCCCCAGCAGGGTGGTGAGGAGGACCGTGCCGAAGACCGCCCGCAGAATGCGCCGGGAGCGCGAGCGGCGCGGACGGCGGGGAGGCGGGGGGACGGTGGGGTCCCTGGGCGCCCAGCCGGGCTCGTGGGGACGATCTGGCTGGTCGTCACTCATGTCTGGAGCTCCCGTACCGGATGAAGGAGGCATGACCTCCCCATAGTGCACGTATCGGGCCAAATACTACGTAATACGACTCGAAAAGCACTCGCGGTGGCGGAGCGGGGGCCGCTAAGGTCGTGCGCTTTGGTGCGTTCGGGCGGGTGCGTTCGGGCGTAAGCGATCGGGCGGGTGCACTCGGGCGTACGCGTGCGGGGCGTAGGCGAGCGAGGCGGACAGGAGGGGGTCGGGGCGTGCTGCGTCTCTACGCGACGGTGGCCGCGCATGGGTTCCGGCGCCATGCCACGTACCGGATGGCCACGGCGGCGGGGGTGTTCACCAACACCGTCTTCGGCTTCGTCCTGTCGTTCACCTATATCGCCCTGTGGGACGAGCGGCCCCAGCTCGGTGGCTACGACATGGCGGACGCGCTCGCCTATGTGTGGATCGGCCAGGGGCTGCTGGCGGTGTGTGGGCTGATGGGCGGCGGGTTCGAGGACGAGCTGATCGAGCGGATCCGTACGGGTGACATCGCCGTCGACCTCTACCGGCCCGCGGACCTCCAGGCCTGGTGGTTCTCGGCCAACGCGGGCCGGTCGGCGTTCCAGTTGCTCGCGCGCGGGGTGGTGCCGATGGCGGTCGGCGCGCTCGCCTTCGACTTCCGGCTGCCGTCGAGGCCGGCGACCTGGCTCGCGTTCGTGCTGGCCGTCGCGCTGGGGTCGTTCGTCAGCTTCGCGATCTGGTACCTGGTGGCGATGTCCGCCTTCTGGCTGATGGACGGTCAGGGGGTCGTGCAGGTCGCCTGGCTGGGCGGGCTGTTCTTCTCGGGGATGCTGCTGCCGCTGAACGTCTTCCCCGGCGTGCTGGGGGAGGTGGCGCGGGTGCTGCCGTGGGCGTCGATGCTGCAGGTCCCGGCGGACGTCTATCTGGAGAAGTACCAGGGGTGGGGGCTCCTCGGGGCGTACGCCTTCCAGCTCGCCTGGGCGGCCGCCCTGCTCACGGCGGGCCGGCTGGCGCAGGTGCTGGCGACGCGGAAGGTGGTGGTGCAGGGTGGGTGACGCGCTGCGTACGTACGGGATGGTCGCGGGGATGTGGATCCGCTCGACGATGACGTACCGCACCTCCTTCGCCCTGACGCTCTTCTCCTCCTTCACGGTCACGTTCTTCGACTTCGTCGTGATCCTGCTGATGTTCGGTCAGGTGGAGGGCCTGGGCGGCTTCGCGTTCGCCGAGGTCGCGTTCCTGTACGGGACGACCAGCACGTCCTTCGGCATCGCGGACCTGACGATGGGCTCGCTCCAGCGCATGGGCAGGCGGGTGCGGGACGGCTCGCTGGACATGTTCCTGATGCGACCGGCGCCGGTGCTCGCGCAGGTGGCGGCGGACAAGTTCGCGCTGCGCAGGCTGGGGCGGGTGGCGCAGGGCCTGTTCGTGCTGGTCTGGTCGCTGTGCATCGTGGACGTGGAGTGGACGGCGCTGAAGGTGCTCCTGCTGCCCGTGATGCTGGTGAGCGGCGCGGTGATCTTCGGCGCGGTGATGGTGGTGGGCGCGGCGGCGCTGTTCTGGGCGCAGGACGCGGCGGAGGTGACGAGCTCGTTCACGTACGGGGGGAACACGCTGCTCCAGTACCCGCCGACGATCTTCGCGCAGGACCTGGTGCGGGGGGTCGTGTACGTCGTGCCGCTGGCGTTCGTGAACTGGCTGCCGGCGCTGTACGTGCTGGGGCGGGAGGCGCCGGCGGGGGCGCCGGGCTGGACGGCGTTCGCGTCCCCGCTGGTCGCGGCGGTGTGCTGCGGGCTCGCGGCGCTGGCGTGGCGGGCGGGACTGCGGGCGTACCGAAGTACAGGAAGCTGAGGCTGAGGATCGTATGACGTCGGACTTCATCGAACTGGAGAAGGTGGAGAAGGTCTTCGCGGTGCGCCGGAAGACGGGGCTTCTGCGCCGGGAGAAGCGCGAGGTGCGGGCGGTCGACGGGATCAGCTTCGGGGTGGGCCGGGGCGAGATGGTCGGCTACATCGGCCCCAACGGCGCGGGGAAGTCGACGACGATCAAGATGCTGACGGGCATCCTCACGCCGAGCGGGGGCCGGCTGCGGGTGGCGGGGATCGACCCCTCGAGGGAGCGGACGCGGCTGGCGCAGCGGATCGGGGTGGTGTTCGGGCAGCGGACGACCCTCTGGTGGGACCTGCCGCTGAAGGACTCGTACCGGCTGATGCACCGGATGTACCGCATCCCGGACGAGCGCTACGCCGAGAACCTGGCGCGCTGTGTGGAACTCCTCGAACTGGGCGACCTTCTGGACGTCCCGGTCCGGCAGCTGTCGCTGGGCCAGCGGATGCGCGGCGACATCGCGGCGGCGCTGCTGCACGACCCGGACGTGCTGTACCTGGACGAGCCGACGATCGGTCTCGACGTGGTGTCGAAGGCACGGGTACGGGAGTTCCTGCGCGAGCTGAACGCGACCCGGGGCACGACGGTCCTCCTGACGACCCACGACCTGACGGACATCGAGCAGCTGTGCAGCCGGGTGATGGTGATCGACCACGGCCGGCTGATGTACGACGGCGAGCTGACGGGTCTGCACGAGGCGGGTGAGAGCGAACGGACGCTGATGGTGGACCTGGAGCGTCCGCTCCCCCCGATCGACCTGCCGGGCGCCCGTTTCGTTCGCGCGGAGGGCCCGCGGCAGTGGCTGGCGTTCCCGTCGTCGTCCTCGGCGGCGCCTCTGGTGGCGGCGGTGGCGGCGAGGTACCCGCTGGTCGACCTGTCGGTGCGGGAGCCGGACATCGAGGCCGTGATCGCGAAGATGTACGGGGAAAAGCGGGAAAAGGGCGGGCTCCGGGAACTCGGAGTGCGTCCGGAAAGTCAGTGATGTAGGGAGGTGGGGTGATGAGCGAGACGACGAGCGAGTCGCGGCGGCCGCCGCTGGTGGCGTTCTCGTACACGGCCGCGGACGCCGAGCGACACCGCGGCGTACGCCGGATGAAGGCGCTGGCCACGGGCCTGCTCGCGCTGGTCGCCGTCGTCTACGCGCTGGCGACCTGGGCGGAGCACGCGGGCTGGGGCGCCTGGTCCGGCTATGTGGCGGCGGCCGCGGAGGCCGGCATGGTGGGCGCGCTGGCGGACTGGTTCGCGGTGACGGCGCTGTTCCGGCGCCCGATGGGCCTGCCGATCCCGCACACGGCGATCATCCCGACGAAGAAGGACCAGCTGGGAGCGACACTGGGCTCCTTCGTAGGCGAGAACTTCCTCTCGGCGGACGTGGTCCGAGGAAGGCTGCACGCACTGGGCATCGCGGGCCGCCTGGGCGCGTGGCTGGCGGAACCGGACCACGCGGACCGGGTGACGCGCGAGCTCTCCACCGCTCTACGGGGCGCCCTGACGGTCCTGAGGGACGCGGACATTCAGGCGGTGGTGGGCGAGGCGATCACGCGGCGGGCGGAGGCGGCGGAGGTCGCGCCGGGCATCGGGACGATGCTGGAGAAGATCGTCTCGGACGGGGCGCACCACCGGGCCGTGGACCTGGTGTGCGCGCGGGCGCACGACTGGCTGGTCTTCCACGCGGACTCGGTGATGGACGCGGTCCAGGGCGGCGCACCGGGCTGGACGCCCCGTTTCGTGGACCGTCGCGTCGGCGAACGGGTCTACAAGGAGCTCCTCCGCTTCGTGACGGAGATGCGGGACATGCCCGCGCACCCGGCGCGCGGCGCGATCGACCGCTTCCTGACGGACTTCGCGGCGGACCTGCAGGGGGACACGGAGACCCGGGCCCGGGTGGAACGCCTGAAGGCGGACCTCCTGGCACGCCCGGAGATCCAGGACATCATCGCGTCGGCGTGGTCGTCGGTGCGCGCCATGATCATCGCGGCGGCGGAGGACGACCGCAGCCAGCTCCGCCTGCGCGCGCGGGCCTCCCTGCTCTCCCTGGGCGGCCGCCTGGTGACGGACGGCCGCCTCCAGGCGAAGGTCGAGGGCTGGGCGGAGGACGCGGCGGCCTACGTGGTCACGACGTACAGGGACGAGATCACGTCCCTGATCAGCGACACGGTGGCGGGCTGGGACGCGACCCAGACCTCGAAGAAGATCGAGGCAAACATCGGCCGCGACCTCCAATTCATCCGCATCAACGGCACGGTGGTGGGCGCTCTGGCGGGCCTGTTGATCTACACGGTGAGCCACGCGGTGGGCGGGTAGGGGGTAGGGGCCCCACCCACCCACCGCTCAAGGGGGAAGGCACACTCCCATACGGCCGGGAGCGCCGCCGCGTTCAGTCTCCTCAGCCCTTGTTACGGGTAACGGCCCAGGAGGCCCCGGCCACGACCCCGGCCACGGAGAACACGGCCGGCCAGGCCCCGACCTTCTTGGCGAGCGGATGCGAGCCGGCGAAGGCGGCGACGTACGTGGCGGTCAGCGCGGCAGCCACCTTGGGCCCGGCAACCCGCCGCCACTCCCTGGCAGCCACCCCACCGGCAACCACAAGCACAACCCCACCCAGCGGCCGCTTCTCGGTCCACCGAGCAACGGCGTAACCGCCGACGAGCCCGACGGCGGCTATGGCGGGGGAGGGGGTGGGGGGCATGGTGGTGGCCTTTCCGTTCGACACGTCGTTCTGGCGAGCCTAACGTCCGGCCTCGCGGCTTCCCCGCCCCGACCCAGCATCTCCCGCCTACGTGCGCGCAGTCCGGGGAGTCGTCACCCTGCTGCGATCCGGCCGGCAGCCTCGGCGGCATCGTGGCACAGGGTGATCCCGAGCGACTCGACCACACCCTGCGCTCGGCCCTCCACCGTTCCCGTTGGCGTTCCACCGATCCGCTGTGCATGGATTCCGAGGCGGGCGGTTGCCGACAGTCCTTCTCGACCGAGCGACCCTGATCTGCACGCCGGACAGCTCCGTTCCGGGCTTCTTCGGTGGAGCGGGTGCGCAGTTCTGCCGGCGGTGCCACGCCGGCGGTCGTCCGCCTGACGGCCGGCCGCCGGGCAGGCGCTACGATCCCTGGCCGTCCGCAGCCGGTCGGCGGGCGTGCTTCACAGGCGCCTTGGCTCGCGCATTCGACACCGTGAGAGCCACGGTCGCCGGACTCTCGTGCTCCCAGAAGCGCAGCACGGTCCATCCCTGGGCTTCGAGATGTGCGGTCGTCTCGCGGTCGCGTGCCATGTTCTTGTCGAGCTTCGTCCGCCACCACTCCGCGTTCGCCTTCGGATGCGTCGCGTGTTGGGGGCAGCCGTGCCAGAAGCAGCCGTCCAGGAAGACCGCGATCTTGGCGGGACCGAACACGATGTCGATCGTGCGGCGGGGCATGCCCGGGACGGGGACGTTCACGCGGTAGCGGAGGCCCGAGGCGTGCAGGAGGCGGCGAACCGCCAGTTCCGGGGCGGTGTCGCGCCGGCCTTGGCGGCTCATGCGGGCGGAGACGAACGGGGAGGAGGGCACGGCTTCGGACACGACAACATTGTGCCGCTTCCGACCGGTGGTCACTCCGCCCCGTGGCACTCCCCATAAGTCCGGCCCGACCCGCACCAGCAAGCCGCGCCTCGGGACGGGGGCCAGGGGGTGGCTCGGGCTCTGGCTGCGAGGGTGGTGGCGTATTGGGGGAGCAGGTCTGCGTTGGCGGGGGAGCTGGATTCGGAGGCGGCGAAGGCTTCGTAGGAGGGGACCGTGGCGGGGACGATGCCCAGGTTGGGGGTGCCGGCTGCGGACAGTTCGCGGAGGCTGGCTTCGATGTCCGTGAGGTGGGCCCTGTACGTGGGGTACTCGGATTCCAGTTCCGGGTACGAGGCGAGGAGTTCGTCCAGTTCCCGTTCCGGCCAGTGCAGGACCGCCACCGGGAAGGGGCGGGAGAGGGCCGTGCGGTAGGAGCCCAGTTCGCTGCGGAGGCGGGTGATCTCGGCCTGGAGTTCCGCCGGGTCCGACGACCCCAGCGACCACAGGCGCTTCGGGTCGTGCAGCTCGTCCAGCGGGACCGCCGCCGTGTGGAGGGTGTCCGCCCACGTGTCCCAGTCGTCATGGGGGAGCGCCAGCATCCTGCGGATCCTGTGGCGGGTCACCAGGAGGGACTGGGTGGCGTGGGGGAGGTCGTTCGGCGCTGCGGTCAAGGGGGCCAGGGGCCTTGCCGCTTCCGTTGCCACCGTTTCCGCGAGCGTCAGCTCGTCGTGGGCCTCCAGCGTCTCCGCCATGATCTCCCACGGAGCCGCTTCCGACGGGTGGGCGGCCCGGAGGCCCTCGATGATCGCCCTGGCCTCCGCCTCGTGGCCGTACTCCCACAGGTTCGCCGCCTTCAGCGCGCGGATCAGGTGAGGGTTCGACGACGGTGCCGACAGGAGCGTGTCGTACAGCGTCGTCGCCCGCGCGCGGTCGCCCGCCAGTTCCAGGTGGGCCGCGGCCTGGAGCAGCAGGGCTTCCTGGTCCTCCGGGTACCGCGCTGCGGTGCGCAGCAGGCGCTCGGCTTCGGTGACGTGGTCGGCAGGCATGTCGGGGCGCATGTCGACCACCGTACTGCTGTACGCCCCTGGAGAGTTGGTGGACGAACACCTATCGTGCCCCGCGTGCGGGACAGGGTGCGGGAGAGGGTGCCGGTCGTCGTCCAGACGCGCGGGGTGCGGAGCACGCCCGCCCGCCTGCTGTGGGCCGGCGCCGAGGCCGCCGTCACCTGCGGGGTCGTTCTTCTTCTGCTCGTCGTCCACCAGCTCTGGTGGACCAACCAGCAGGCCCGCGCCCAGGCCGGCGAGCAGGTGCGGGTCCTCGAGCGGGAGTGGGAGGGATCACCCGGCGAAGCCTCGGCCTCGGCTCCTTCCGTCCCTCCCGTTGTGACCGTTCCGCCTTCCACATCGCCTTCCTCCGATGACGTTTCCGCGGAGGAAGGGGCGACCGCTGCTCCCTCCCGACGCCCCTCGTCCTCCCCTGCCTACGCCATCCTTCGGATTCCCCGCATCGGCCTCACCGCCCCCGTCGCCCGCGGCATCTCCAAGCGGTCCGTCCTCGACCGGGGCTTCGTCGGGCACTACCCGAACACCGCCGGCCCCGGGCAGAACGGCAACTTCGCCCTCGCCGGCCATCGCAACACCCACGGCGAGCCCTTCCGGTACATCAACCGGCTCGTGAAGGGCGACCGGATCAGCGTGCAGACCAGGGGCCGCACGTACGAGTACGTCGTCGACCGCGTCCTGCCCCAGACCTCTCCCCGCGACACGGGCGTCATCCAGCCCGTCCCCCGCTCCCTGGTCAAGCCCTCCTACGGCTACTCCCAGCCCGGCGCCTACCTGACCCTCACCACCTGCACCCCCGAATTCAGCTCCACCTACCGGCTCATCGTCTGGGCCAAGCGTGTATAACGGCATCAGGAAACAGACCGGGGAGGAGGCGTACGTGATCGGGAATCTGCTGCTGCGCCTCGCCGCTCCCGTCTTCTTCCTCCTCGCCCTCGGCGACCTGCTCCTCGCCGACGGCTCCAGCCTCTCCGCCGCCGTCGCCCTGGCCGCGACCGGCTTCGTCTGCGCCCTCATCGGCGCCCCCGCGCCCGCGCCCGTACCCCCCACCCGGGTACGCACCGCCCTGCGCGACCGCGAGCAACGCACCGCCTTCCTGCCCCAACGCGACCCCGACGCCTCCGGGCGCCGCAGGCCCCGGGCACCCGGCCGTCCCCTCCCGACGGTCGCGTAGGCAGGCACACCGCACGTACATCGCCAGGCCCTGCGCGGATCCGTCATGCCGACCTTTCCTTTCCCGGCACGACGAGACCCCCGGAGGGTCCCCATGTCCGTTTTCGCCACCCTGGTCGAGCAGCTCGCCGACCTGCTCCAGCCGCTCTTCGCCACCACCGCGACCGCCGCCGCGATCGTCCTCTTCACCATGGCCGTCCGGCTCGCCGTCCACCCCCTCTCCCGCGCCGCCGCCCGCGGACAGCAGGCCCGCACCCGCCTCGCCCCGCAACTCGCCGAGCTGCGCACCCGCCACGCCAAGCAGCCCGAGCGGCTCAGGCAGGCGGTCATGGAGCTGCACGCGAAGGAGAAGGTCTCGCCCTTCGCCGGCTGCCTGCCGAGCCTTCTCCAGGCGCCCGCCTTCCTCCTCATGTACCACCTGTTCTCCGGCGACCGCATGGCCGGACACAGCCTCTTCGCCGCTCCGCTCGGCGACCGCTGGATCGACGCCCTCGGCCACGGAGGCCTCGTCGGGCCCGCCGGGCTCGTCTATCTCGTTCTTTTCGCGATCGTCGCCGCCGTCGCCGCCTTCAACTACCGGCGTACGAAGGCGCAGCTCTCCGCCCAGCCCCTGGACACCGGCCTCCCCGCCACTCCCGGCGCCGAGACCATCAACAAGCTGATGCCGTTCTTCTCCTTCGCGACCCTCATCACGGTCGCCGTCGTCCCGCTCGCCGCCGCCCTCTACGTCGTCACCAGCACCACCTGGACGGTGCTGGAGCGCGCCGCCCTCTACCGGTCCAGTCCGTGAACAGGGTATTGCCGAGTGGTCGAAACTCTTGGAGGATCGACCAACCCTCATTTGCCTCCGATGGCCGCACTCCATCGGCCGGGGTTCACCAGGGCCCACTCCCCGGGGCCCACCTCGACCACAGGGAGAAGACCATGAAGCTGCTGCGAGTCGGTCCGGCGGGTGCCGAGCGTCCCGCCCTGCTCGACCAGGACGGCACGCTCCGCGACCTGTCCGCCCTGGTCGGCGACGTCGACGGCAGCCTGCTGGCCGACGAGTCCGCCCTCGACCGGATCCGGGCCGCCCTCGGCGCCGGCGTGCTGCCCGCGCTCGACGCGACCGGGCTGCGGATCGGCCCGCCGGTCGGCGGGATCGGCAAGGTCGTGTGCATCGGGCTGAACTACCACGGCCACGCCGCCGAGACCGGTGCCGCGACCCCGGCCGAGCCCGTCGTCTTCCTCAAGGCCCCCGACACCGTCGTCGGCCCGGACGACACCGTTCTCGTACCGCGCCGCTCCACCAAGACGGACTGGGAGGTCGAGCTCGCCATCGTCATCGGTCGCACGGCCCGCTACCTGGAGACCGACGAGCAGGCCCTCGCCCACGTCGCCGGCTACGCCGTCGCGCACGACGTCTCCGAGCGCGAGTTCCAGATCGAGCGCGGCGGCACCTGGGACAAGGGCAAGAACTGCGAGACCTTCAACCCGCTGGGCCCGTGGCTGGTCACCGCCGACGAGGTCCCGGACCCGCAGGCACTCGGCCTCCGCCTCTGGGTCAACGGCGAGCTGAAGCAGGACGGCCACACCTCCGACCAGATCTTCCCGGTCGCGGAGGTCGTCCGGTACGTGAGCCAGTTCATGACCCTGTACCCCGGCGACATCATCAACACCGGCACCCCGGCCGGCGTCGCGATGGGGCAGCCCGAGCCCAAGCCGTACCTGCGCGCCGGTGACGTCGTGGAGCTGGAGATCGACGGGCTCGGCCGTCAGCGCCAGGAGCTCAAGGACGCCTGACCCGCGGAACCTCCAGTAAGTGGGTGGCAGCCCGTCTCAGGGCTGCCATCCCGGCTGCCATCCCGGCTGCCACTCGGTGGCGGTCGGCTAGCGGGCTGCCCCTCGGCGGCGGTAACGGCTAGCGGGGTGCCACCCGGCGGCGGTAGCGGCGTGCGGGCGCCACTCGGTGGCGGCAACCGCATGCGGGCTGCCACCCGGCGCGGTGGCGGCATGGTCGGGTGCTCGGCGCCTCAGGCGTCGGCGGCGTACGAGTCGAGCAAGCGCTCCAGCGCCTCGACCACCATCGCGTGGTCCTCGGCCTGCGGCAGCCCCGACACCGTCACCGAGCCGATCACCCCCGCCCCCTCGACCGCGACCGGGAACGAACCGCCGTGCGCGGCGTACCGGTCGGGGTCCAGGCGGGAGGAGTCCTTGAACGTCCTCCCCTTCGCCCGGAAGCGGGCGCCGACCAGGAAAGAGCTCTCCCCGTACCGCTCGACGACCCGGCGCTTACGGTCGATCCAGGCGTCGTTGTCCGCGCTCGAACCCGGCAGCGCGCAGTGGAAGAGCTGCTGCGCGCCGCGCCGGATGTCGATCGCGACCGGCGCGCCGCGCTCGCGCGCCAGCTCGACGAGGAGGGAGCCGAGTGTCCAGGCGTCCTCGTACGTGAAGCGGGGGAGCACCAGGTTGCGTTCCTGGGCCTCCAGTTCAGCCACCTCATGGACGTCGGCGTTCACAGGGACACCGCGATTCCCTCGGCGGCCGAGCGGCGCGCCGCCTCCAGCACGTCCAGGGCGGCCGCGGCCTCGTGCGCGGTGACCGGGTTCGTACCCGTACCCCGGACGGCGGCGGCGACGGCCGCGTAGTACGCCGGGTAGTCGCCCGGCACCGTCTCCACCGGGATGCCGCCGCCGGTCAGCGGGGACTCCCCGGCGCCGAGCCGGCCCCACAGCGACTCCGGCTCCACGCCCCAGGCCACGCCCGGGCCGGGCAGCAGGCCCTCGCGCAGTTCGCCCTCCTGGGGGTCGAGGCCGTACTTCACGAATCCGGCGCTCGAACCCAGGACGCGGAAGCGGGGGCCGAGTTGGGCGGTGGTGGCGCTCACGTACAGGTGGGAGCGGACGCCGTTCGCGTGCGTGATGGCGATGAACGTGTCGTCGTCGGCCTCGGCGCCGGGGCGGCGCACGTCGGCCTCGGCGTACACGCGGACGGCCGGGCCGAAGAGCACCAGGGCCTGGTCGACGACGTGGCTGCCGAGGTCGTAGAGCAGTCCGCCGATCTCCTCCGGGGCGCCGGACTCGCGCCAGCCGCCCTTGAGCTGCGGGCGCCAGCGCTCGAACCGGGACTCGAAGCGCTGGACCTCGCCCAGCGCGCCGTTCGCGAGGAGGCCGCGCAGGGTGAGGAAGTCGTTGTCCCAGCGGCGGTTCTGGAAGACGGAGAGGAGCAGGCCCCGCTCCTCGGCAAGGGCGGCGAGCGCGCGCGCCTCGGCGGCCGTTCCTGCGACCGGCTTGTCCACGACGACCGGCAGGCCGGCGGTGAGTGCGGCGGTGGCGATCGGCACGTGCGTCTTGTTGGGGGAGGCGACGACGATCAGATCGAGCTCGTCCGCCCGCGCCCACAGCTCCTCGGGGGCGCTCGCGACCCGTACGCCCGGGTGCGCGGCCCGGGCCTGCGCCTGGCGCTCGGGGTTGCCGGTGGTGACCGTGTCGAGGACCAGGCCCTCGGTGGCGGCGATCAGCGGGGCGTGGAAGACGGAGCCCGCGAGGCCGTAGCCGACGAGTCCGACGCGGAGGGGGGCGGTGTCGGTGCCAGTCATGAACCCAGTCATGGTTCCACTTAAGCAACGCTGTTGCCAAAGTGCAAGCGAGGGGGAGAATGGGGTGGTGAACAGGAGTGTCAGGACTTCGAGGGGAGAGCCGGGGGTCAATCTGCCGGCGTTGCGCAGCCACAACGCGGCGCTCGTTCTCGACCTGCTGCGGACGGCGGGCGAGGACGGGATCAGCCGCCTGGAGCTGGCCGAGCGGACCGGGCTCACCCCGCAGGCGGTCAGCAAGATCACGGCCCGGCTGCGGGCGGAGGGCCTTGCCCGGGAGGCGGGTCACCGCGCCTCGACCGGCGGCAAGCCCCGTACCGTCCTGCGCCTCGTCCCCTCCGCCGCGTACGCGGTCGGGATCCACCTGGACCGCGACGAGCTGACGGCCGTCCTGGTGGACCTCTCGGGGGCGCGGGTCGCGGTACGGCGGACACCTCTGGACCTGGGCGCGGGGGCGGAGACGGTGTTCGACGCGGTGGTGGGTGAGGTGGGGGCGGTCGCGGGTGAGGTGACGGGGGGCGGGTCGGGGGCCGGCGGGTCGGGAGCCGGCGTGGAGGCTGGCGTCCCTGGGGGCCCTGACCTCCCCGGCGTCCCTGGCGTCCCTGACGTCCCTGGCATCCCTGGGGTTCTTGGCATCCCTGGCGTCCCAGGCGTCCCTGACGTCCCTGGGGTTCTTGGCATCCCTGGCACCCCTGATGTCCCTGGCGTCCCCGGCCCCGCCGTCCTCGGCGTCGGTGTGGCCATGCCCGGGCCGCTCGATCACCTCTCCGGTACGCCCGGGCGCGTCACGGGGTTTCCCGAGTGGGAGGGCGTTCCGCTGCGGGAGGAGCTCGCGCGGCGGCTCGGGCTGCCCGTCGCCCTCGACAAGGACACCAACGCCGCCGCCCTCGGGCTCGCCCTGCACGCCACCGCCCCGACCGCCGACTCGTTCGCGTACCTGCACCTCGGTACGGGGCTCGGTTCCGGACTCGTCCTGGGCGGCGCCGTCCACCGGGGGGTCAGGACCGGGGCGGGGGAGTTCGGGCACCAGACCGTCCTGCTCGACGGGCCGCCCTGCGAGTGCGGCGGGCGCGGCTGCCTGGAGGTCCTCTGCCTCGCGGCCGTCGCGAGCGGTGACGTGCCCGAGGCGGCGCGCGTCCTCGGTACGGGCGCCGTGAATCTCGTACGGCTCCTGGACATCGACCGGGTCGTCCTCGGCGGCCGGCTCGTCGCCGCCGACCCGGAGGCGTTCGTGGGCGGCGTCGGTGCGGTCCTCGCCGGGGCGGGCCTGGGTACCCCGGTCTCCGGGGCCACGTCCGCGTACGTCGTCGCGGAGGGCGCGGCGCAACTGATCCTCGCTCCGATTTTCGGAAAATAGGCTGATCGGGCGGAATGTGCGGGCCGTGCGGGGGCGCAGCCCGCGTCGCTGCCCGGACCCGTCGCGCCCGTGTGGCAGCGTCGCGGCCGTCCCGTACGCCCGCGAGCAGCAAAGGCCACCGCCCATGCGACTGCGCAACGCCCTCGCCCTCGGTGTCACGGCGGCGACGACCGGAACCGCCGTCCTCGCGCTCGCCGTCGGCCCCTCCTCGGCGGACCCGGCCCCGAACCAGCCCTCCGGCGCCGACGCGGCCACCCGCTCCGGCGCCGGGTCCGACCCCCATCGGCCCGCCCCCACACCCGCCTGCGGCAAGGCGACGGATCCCGGCTTCCCCATCGACACCCGGATCCACGGCGGACCCACCACGTACGTCCCCGGCGCCGGTTTCCGTACCTTCCAGGTCGACCTCACCAACACCACCGCCGAGCCCTGCCGTGGCATCCACCCCGTCCTCGTCCTCGCCGACCGCGACCGTGCGCTCCAACCCGCCCAGATCCGGCTGGAGTTCTACGACTCCGAGGCCCGCCGCTGGCGCCCTGTGGCGTTCGAGGGGACCGAGGAGGACGAGAACGTGGGCGTGTTCTCGGACGTGGCGGACCTCTCGGGTCTCTCAGGCCTCCCGGGTCTCTCGGGCGACGCGGGCGGCCCGCCATTCGTCGGCTTCGACGTGCCCGCGGGCCGTACCGTCACCGTCCCCGTCCGGCTCGCCTTCCGCGAGGACGCCGCCCCCAACGAGGTCGTCGCCAACGCGGCGATCGTGCAGCGTCAGGGAGACGACGGGGACTGGGTCGGCGAGTCCGGCGACTACCGTCTGGCCATCGCCACGGACGGTGCAGAAGAGGAACCGGAGTCCGACCCGGCCGAGGCCACCCCGCCGCGTGGCGACACCGGCATCCCTCGCCCGCCGGCCCTCGACGGTCCCGAACTCGCCCAGTCGGGCCGCGAGTCGGCCGCTCCCCTCGTTCCCGTCGCGGGCGCCCTGCTGCTCACGGGTGCCGGGCTCCTCGCCGCCACCCGCCGCCGACGCCCCCGTCGGCCCTGACCCGCCCGGCCCCGGCGCCCTCTCGTACCGGCCCCGCAACCCCGTGTCCGTACGCCCCCGGCGCCCCCGCGCTCGCGTGACCTGCACCGCCCTACGCCCTGCACCGCCCCACGTCCTGCACCGCCCCACGTCCTGCACCGCCCCACGTCCTGCACCGCCCCACGTCCTGCACCGCCCCACGTCCTGCACCGCCCCACGACCTGCACCGCCCCACGCCCTGCACCGCCCCCGCAACCCCGCCCCCGTGACCCCCACGGCCCCCCGCACCGCCGCGCAACTCCCCGTACACCCTCCCGTTCATTCCCATCTGCGAGCATCCCCCGGTGGACTACCCGAACGACCAGGCACCTGGCGCACCCATCCGCTCCGGCATCCCCGAGCACGGCCGTATCCCCAAGTACTACGCGGTGAAGGCGAAAGTCGCCTCGCTGATAGAGGAGTTGGGCGAAGGCGGGCTCCTGCCCACCGAGCGGGACCTCGCCGTCCGTTACGAGGTCTCCCGCGAGACCGTCCGTCAGGCCCTGCGCGAGCTGCTCCTCGAAGGGCGGCTGCGCCGCCAGGGGCGGGGGACCGTGGTCGCCGGGCCCAAGCTGGAGCAGCCGCTCTCGCTCGCCAGCTACACCGAAGGCGTTCGACGGCAGGGTCGCCGGCCCGGCCGTTCCCTCATCTCGCTCGACCGCTTCCCCTGCCCCGACGCCCTCGCGCCCGAGATCGGCGTCCAACGGGGCGAGCCCGTGTGGCACATGGAGCGCGTACTGCTCGCCGACGACGAGCGGGTCGGCCTGGAGAGCACGTACGTGTCCGTCGCCCGAGTCCCTCGCCTGGACAGTGAGTTCGACCCGGACTCCTCCTTCTACCGCTACCTCCGCGAACAGCTCGGCATCACCTTCGGGGACGCCGACGAGCGGATCGAGACCGTGCTCGCCACGCCCCGTGAGGCCCTGCTCATCGGCACCCCGCCCGCGCTGCCCATGCTGCTCATCCACCGGATCTCCCGGGACACCTCCGGCAGCCCGCTGGAACGCGTCCGCACGCTCTACCGAGGCGATCGCTTCAGCTTCACCGCCCACCTCGGCCACCAAGGCTGACAGCAACCACAGAAACCCATAGCAACCACAGCAACCACAGCCCACGGCAAGCAGCCCCAGCAGCCCCAGCACCCCCCAGCGACCGAGTCCCAGCTCGGGCGCACTTCAGATAACGGAAAGGTAACGGGTCTAGGCCAAGCTTGTCGCCCCGTTCACCGTCCCGTTGCCACTCGGATCGTTCCGGGCCACCAACCCCCAGGACCGTGAACGGCATGAAGGTGATCGTCGTAGGAGCCGGCGTGGTGGGAACCATGCACGCCTGGCACGCAGTGGAACGCGGCCACGAGGTCGTACACATCGAGCGCGAGGCCGAGGCGCGCGGGGCCTCGCTCCGCAACTTCGGCCAGATATGGGTGAGCGGCCGCGCGGGCGGAGAGGAGCTGGACACCGCGCTGCGCGCCCGCGAACTCTGGGAGGGCATCGGCGCCCGCGTCCCCGAGCTCGGCTTCCGGGCCATCGGCTCGCTCACCCCCGTGCGGGGCGATCTGGAGCTGGCCGTCGCCGAGGCCGCGCTCGCCCGCCCCGACGCGGCCGCCCGCGGCTACAAGCTGCTGACCGCCGACGAGGCGCGCCGGATCAACCCGGCCCTGCGCGGAGAGTTCCAGGCCGCGCTGTTCTGCGAGCGCGACGCGGCCGTCGAGCCGCGCACCGCCCAACTCGCCCTGCGTAAGGCGCTGCTGGCCTCCGGGAAGTACACCTTCCTGCCGAACCGCGAGGTCCGGGACGTCTCCGGCGCCGAGGGCATGCGTAACGCAGCAGTCCGTGACGACCGTGGCGAGGTGCACACCGGCGACGCCGTCGTCCTCGCCACCGGCGCCGCGCTCAGCGGCCTGGTCCGCGAGATCGCCGGCGACATCCCGGTCCGCAAGGTTCGCCTGCAGATGATGCAGACCGACCCGCTCGGCGAGCCGCTGACCACCTCCGTCGCCGACGCCGACTCCTTCCGCTACTACCCGGCGTACCAGTCCGAGGCCCTGGACGCCCTCAACGCGGGCCAGGCACAGGACCCGACCGCCGCCGCGCACAAGATGCAGCTCCTGATGGTGCAGCGGCTCGACGGCGGACTGACCATCGGCGACACGCACGAGTACGAGCACCCCTTCGCCTTCGACACGCTCGAAGACCCCTACGAGCACCTCGTCCGGGTCGTCGAGTCCTTCCTCGGCCGCCCGCTGCCGAGGATCCGGCGCCGCTGGGCCGGCGTGTACGCGCAGTGCACCGACACCACCCGGGTCGTGCACCGCCAGAAGGTCCGCGAAGGCGTGTGGCTGGTGACCGGACCCGGTGGGCGCGGCATGACCTGCTCGCCCGCCATCGCCGAAACGACCGCTGACGAACTGGGCTGGTGAACGCAGTGAACACGTACGACCTTGTCGTCCTGGACATGGCCGGTACCACCGTCGCCGACGGCGGCCTCGTCGAGCGGGCGTTCAGCGCCGCCGCCGAGCGCCTCGGCGAGGACCCGGCGGCGATGATCGACTACGTCCGCGCCACGATGGGCGAGTCCAAGATCTCCGTCTTCCGCCACCTCTTCGGCGGCGACGAGACCCGCGCCCAGCAGGCGAACGTCGCCTTCGAGGAGGCGTACGGAGAGCTGGTGGCCGGCGGCCTGATCGCGCCGATCCCGGGCGCGGCCGAGGCGATCGACGAGCTGAAGGGCCAGGGCCGGACGGTCGTCCTGACCACCGGGTTCGCCCGGGTCACGCAGGACGCCATCCTCGACGCGCTCGGCTGGCGCGACCTCGTCGAGCTGACCCTCTGCCCGGCCGACGCGGGCGGCCGGGGCCGCCCCTACCCGGACATGGTCCTCGGCGCCTTCCTCCGTACCGGAGCCGTCGACGACGTCCGGCACGTCGCGGTCGCGGGCGACACCTCGTACGACATGCTCAGCGGCGTCCGCTCGGGCGCCGGGATCGTCGCGGGCGTGCTGACGGGGGCGCACGACGAGGCCGCGCTCAAGGAGCACGGCGCCACGCACGTCCTGCGGTCGGTCGCGGAGCTGCCGGAGGCGATAGCCCGGGCGGAGGCGGACCGGTGACGGCGCCCGCGCCCGCCGCGACGCGGACCCGCAGCGGCATCCGCTTCGACTCCGTCTCCGTCGCCTACGGCCGCAACACCGTCCTCGACTCGCTCGACCTGACCGTCGAGCCCGGCGAGGTCATGGCCCTCCTCGGGCCCTCCGGCTCCGGCAAGACCACCGCCCTGCGCGCCGTCGCCGGGTTCGTGCAGCCGGCCTCCGGGCGGGTGTTCATCGGCGACCGCGACGTCACCGCCCTTCCGCCGCACAGGCGCGGCATCGGGATGGTCGTCCAGCAGTACGCCCTCTTCCCGCACATGCGGGTCGAGGACAACGTGGCCTTCGGCCTGAAAGCCCAGAAGGCGCCGAAGGGCGAGATCCCCGGCCGGGTCGCCGAGGCCTTGGAGATGACCGGGATGGCGGCCTACGCGAAGCGCTACCCGCGCGAGCTGTCCGGCGGACAGCAGCAGCGCGTCGCGATCGCCCGGGCCCTCGCCATCCGGCCCCACGTCCTGCTCCTCGACGAGCCGTTGTCCGCGCTCGACGCGCAGCTGCGATCCGGGATGCTCGCCGAACTGGCGCGGCTGCACCGCGAGTTGCCGGACGTGTCCATCCTGTACGTCACCCACGACCAGGTCGAGGCGCTGACCCTCGCCGACCGCATCGCGGTCATGGACAAGGCCCGGCTCCAGGACTGCGGTACGCCGCAGGACCTGTACCGCCGTCCGCGTACGGAGTTCACGGCGTCCTTCGTCGGCAACGCGAACCTGCTGCCGGTGACGGTCGGGGCGGGGACGGTGGCCTTCGGGGGCGCCCGGCTGGCGGTCGCCACCGACGGCGTCGCCCCGGGGGCGGCCGCCACCCTGTGCGTACGACCGCACCTCATCGGCCTCGGGGAGGGGACGAACGCGCTGCGGGGGCGGATCGCGGAGGTGCAGTGGCGGGGGTCGACGCATCGGCTGTACGTGGACGTCGAGGGGCACCGCGTCAAGGCGGACGTGCGGGAGCTGCGGGAGACTCCCGCCCTCGGTGACGAGGTGGTCCTCCACTTCGCGGCCGAGGACGGGGTGCTGCTGGGGGCCGGGGTGTCCGATGGGTAGCCCCGGCGCACCGGTCGGGACGGGGGAACGGGAGCGTGAGGTCGCGTCCACCCTGCCCCAAGCTCTCGACTCCGCTCGAGCAGGGGGGACCCCCATCGCCCCTGCGGAACGTATGCCCACGACGGAGTCCCGGAAGGTCCCCACCTGGGTCTGGGCCCTCCCGCCCGTCGCCGTCCTCGCGCTCGTCTTTCTCTACCCCCTCGCCCTCGTCGTCCAGGAGTCCCTCGCCCCCGGCGCGTACGCCGACGTCTTCGGGTCCGAGGCGTTCCGGGAGGCGCTCGTCACCACCGTGTGGCTGGCCGTCGGGTCCACGGTCGGGTGTCTGGTCCTCGGGTTCGTGCTCGCGCTGATCATCGCGTTCGTGCCGTTCCCCGGCGGGAAGGCGGTGTCGAAGTTCATCGACGTCTTCCTCTCCTTCCCGTCCTTCCTGATCACCCTCGCCCTGCTCTTCCTCTACGGCACGGTCGGCATCGGCAACGGCCTGTGGACGGACCTCACGGGCGCCGAGGCCGGGCCCTTCCAGTTCCTGACCACGCCCTCGGGCGTCCTCCTCGCCGAGATCACGTACTTCACGCCCTTCGTGATGCGCCCCCTGCTCGCCGCGTTCTCGCAGATGGAGACCGCGCAGCTGGAGGTCGCCTCGTCGCTCGGGGCGAAGCCGATGCGCATCGTCCGGCGGGTGATCCTGCCCGAGGCGCTGCCCGCGCTCGCCGCCGGCGGAAGCCTCGTCCTGGTCATGTGCCTCAACGAGTTCGGGATCGTCCTGTTCACCGGCGCCAAGGGCGTCACGACCCTCCCGATGCTCGTCTACGGCAAGGCCATCCTCGAATCCGACTACGCCGCCGCCTGTGTCGTCGCCGTCGTCAACGTCGCGATCTCCGTGGGCCTCTACGGCCTCTACCGGGTGGTGAGCCGTCGTGTTGGTGCATAGCCGTACGGGCAGGTGGACGACCTGGGCCCTCTTCGCGGTCTTCTTCGTCCCGCTCTTCGCCCTCCCGCTCCTGGTGATCCTGGCCGCCTCGTTCTCCACCAACTGGTCCGGGGCCTTCCCGTCCGGCCCGACGGCGGAGCACTACACGGCGGCCGTGCGCGGCGAGTCGCTCCAGGCGCTGACCACCAGCCTGGTCACGGCCGTCACCGCGAGCCTGCTCGCGCTGATCCTCGGCACCTGGGCGGCCCTGGTGGCCAACTCCCTGCGCAAGAACGGCCGTCGGCTCCTCGACGCGCTGTTCATGCTGCCGGTCGCCGTGCCCTCGGTCGTCGTCGGTCTCGCCGTCCTGGTCGCCTTCTCGCAGCCGCCGGTGCTGCTGAACGGCACGCGCTGGATCGTGATCCTCGCGCACACCATTCTTGTCACGGCGTTTGCCTATCAGTCGGTTTCGGCGGCCATCCTCCGTCTCGACCCGATGTACGAGCAGGCGGCGGCGAGCCTCGGCGCCCGTCCCGCGTACGTCCTGCTCCGGGTGAAGCTGCCGCTCCTGCTGCCGTCCCTGAACGCGGCCGCCGGGCTCTGCTTCGCCCTGTCCATGGGCGAGTTGAGCGCCACGATGATGCTCTACCCGCCGGACTGGCTGCCGCTCCCGGTGCTGATCTTCACCGCCACCGACCGTGGCTCCCTCTTCACCGGCTCGGCGCTCGCCGTGGTCCTCATGGCCACGACCCTGATCGTCCTGCTCGCCGTCTCCCGTATCCGTACCAAAGCGTCCTACCGCTAAGTCACCCAGGAGAGAACGACGTTATGCGCACCTCGTCCACGATCGTCAAGCCGATCGCCGCCGTCACCGGCAGCCTCGCCCTCGCCGCCACCCTCACCGCCTGCGGGGGTTCGACCGCCGCCTCCGACGAGAAGGTCGTGACCGTCTACAGCGCGGACGGCCTCAAGGGGGAGAAGGGCGACGGCTGGTACGACAAGGTCTTCGCCGACTTCGAGAAGGCGACCGGCATCAAGGTCAAGTACGTCGAGGGGGGTTCCGGCGAGATGGTGCAGCGCGCCGTCCGCGAGAAGAACAACACGCAGGCCGACGTCATCGTCACTCTGCCACCCTTCATCCAGCAGGCCGACTCCAAGGGCCTGCTCCAGGCGTACACCCCGAAGGGCGCCGAGCAGGTCGACGGCGGGAACAGGGCCGCCGACGGCAAGTGGACCTCGGTCGTCAACAACTACTTCGGCTTCATCTACAACAAGCAGCAGCTGAAGGAGGCCCCCAAGACCTGGGAGGAGCTCCTCGACGGCAAGTTCAAGAACAAGCTGCAGTACTCCACCCCCGGTGTGGCCGGTGACGGCACGGCCGTCGTCATCAAGGCGATGCACGACTTCGGCGGCCAGGAGCCGGCGATGGAGTACCTGAAGAAGCTCCAGGCCAACAACGTCGGCCCGTCCTCCTCCACCTCCAAGCTCGCCCCCAAGGTCGACAAGGGCGAGATCCTCGTCGCCAACGGCGACGTCCAGATGAACTTCGCGCAGTCCAAGTCCATGCCGAACCTCGGCATCTGGTTCCCGGCCAAGGACGGCGGCAGGCCCACCACCTTCGCCCTGCCGTACGCCGCCGGCCTGGTGAACAAGGCCCCGCACTCCGAGAACGGCAAGAAGCTGCTCGACTTCATGCTCGGCGAGCAGGCCCAGCGCGCGGTCAGCGCGGTCGGTGGCGGCTTCCCGGCCCGCAAGGACGTCAAGGCGACCGACGCCAACGCCATCGAGCTGGCGAAGCTGATCGAGGGCGTCGAGGTCTTCGAGCCGGACTGGGCCGACATCGACAAGAACCTGACCACGTACGTCGACGCGTGGAAGACGGCCACCGGAAGCTAACTACTCGCTTCCAAGAGTTCACCGCACAACCCTGGCGACCCACGAATGATCGCGGAAAGATAACGGGTATGGACCAGGCGCCAACGCCCCTGAGAAATCAGGGGCGTTGGCGTGTCCTCGCACCCCCGACACCTCTCACGGAGGATCCGAGATGCCGATCAACGGCATATCCCGCCGCACGGTGATCGCCGCCACCGGCGCCACCGCGGCCCTCGCCGCCACCGGCGCCGTCACCGCCCCCGCCGCCCGCGCGGCCACCACCGCCGCCCCGACGCTCCCCAACGGCACCAGCAGCGACAAGGTGCTCGTCATCGGCATGGACGGCCTGCGGTACGACCGCATCGACGCCGCCAAGGCGCCGCACCTCAAGGCGATGATGGCGAACGGCACGTACGGCCTGTCCCTGCTGTACGCCAACCCGATGGCCGCGACCTCCTCCGGCCCCGGCTGGTCGACGATCGCCACCGGCGTGTGGCCCGACAAGCACGGCGTGAAGGACAACTCCTTCACCGGCAAGAACTACACCCAGTACCCCGGCTTCCTCGCCCGGCTCGCGCAGGTCCGGCCCGAGCTGTCGACGTACGCCGCCGTCGACTGGAAGCCGCTCGACGCGCAGGGGACGGTCACCACCGGTGCCGACGCCAAGCTCGTCCTCGACGGCGACCGGGACGGATACGTGGGCCACGACGCCACGATCGCCTCCGAGGCCGAGTCCGTCCTGCGGAACCAGAACCCGGACGTGCTCTTCGTCTACTTCGGCCAGTCCGACATCGTCGGCCACAACTCCGGCGCCAGGAGCCAGGCGTACCTCGACGTCATCGCCGTCCAGGACACGTACGTCGGCCGGCTGTGGGCCGCCATCAAGGCCCGCCCCTCCTACGCCACCGAGCGCTGGACGGTCATCGTCACCACCGACCACGGTCACATGGACACCGGCGGCCACGGGGGCTCGGCCATCGAGGAGCGCCGTACGTTCGTCCTCGCCCAGGGCCCCGGCATCGCGGCCGGTGCCCGCCCCATCGACACCCGCCTCGTGGACGTCGCCGCGACCGTCTTCCACCAGCTCGGCATCGTGCCCGACCCCTCCTGGGGCCTGGACGGCAAGCCGATCCAGCAGCGCTCCACCGACCCGTTCGACGCGCTGCACTCCTCCCTCTCCGGGCGGGTCGACGAGACCGGCATCCCGGCCGGTGTCCTCGGCTTCACCCACACCGCGCCCAGCGGCTGGTCCGTCATCAACAACGCCATGGGCACCGGCGGCATGACCGAGTGGCGCGGCTGGGCCTTCGCCACCGACGAGTTCTGGTCCCGCACCCAGCGCGACCAGTCCCGCGAGCTCAACGTCCGCGCCCGGGGCGTCTTCGCCGTCGCCGACTCCGACGAGTGGGCGGACAAGTCCTTCTCCGGTACGTACGACTCGACGCTGGTCACCCCCGCGTACAGCGTCTCCGGCAAGACGAGGGCGACCCTCGACTTCACCACCTTCTACCGCCAGGAGGGCAGCCAGACCGCCGAGGTCCAGGCGGTCTTCAACGGCGGCACACCGACCGTCGTCAAGAGCTACACCTCCGACGTGATCTCCCAGCCCCAGTCCCTCACCGTGAACGTCCCCGCCGGGGCGTCCAGCGTGAGCTTCCGCTTCCGCTACACCGGCTCGAACAACTGGTACTGGGTGATCGACGGGGTCAAGATCACCACCTCATGACTAGTCTGGGGGCGTCGCCACAGCGCTGTCGCGGCGCCCCCAGCACACCGCACGATTTCTGTACGGCAGGAGTCCCCGCACATGGCAGAGCGCAAGCCGATCGAATCCTGGCTCACCGACATGGACGGCGTCCTCATCCACGAGGGCGTTCCGATCCCCGGCGCCGACGCGTTCATCAAGAAGCTGCGGGAAACCGAGAAGCCCTTCCTGGTGCTCACCAACAACTCCATCTACACCGCCCGCGACCTGCACGCCCGCCTCGCGCGCATGGGCCTCCAGGTGCCGGTGGAGAACATCTGGACCTCGGCGCTCGCGACCGCCAAGTTCCTCGACGACCAGCGCCCCGGCGGCACCGCGTACGTCATCGGCGAGGCCGGCCTGACCACCGCGCTGCACGACATCGGCTACGTCCTCACCGACCACGACCCCGACTACGTGGTCCTCGGCGAGACCCGGACGTACTCCTTCGAGGCCATGACGAAGGCCGTCCGGCTCATCAACGCCGGCGCCCGCTTCATCTGCACCAACCCCGACGAGACCGGCCCCTCCCTGGAGGGCCCGCTGCCGGCCACCGGCTCCGTCGCCGCGCTCATCACGAAGGCGACCGGCAAGGACCCGTACTTCGCGGGCAAGCCGAACCCGCTGATGATGCGCACCGGCCTGAACGCCATCGGCGCCCACTCCGAGACCAGCGCCATGATCGGCGACCGGATGGACACCGACATCCTGGCCGGTCTGGAGGCGGGCATGCAGACCTTCCTCGTCCTCACCGGACTCACGAGCCAGGCGGAGATCGACCGCTTCCCGTTCCGCCCCTCCAAGATCGTCGACTCGATCGCCGACCTGGTGGACCGCGTCTGACGGGTCCACGGCGTCCCGGGAGACGGTTCGAACGCCCGACCGGACCCCTGCGGATGCGCGAGCGGGCGAACGGGGTGACCCTGCCAGTACCAGGAGGTCACGATGCGTTCAGGTCCCATTGCTCTCCGTGCCGCAGGGGCGGCCGTCATTCTGGTACTGGCGCCCTCGGCCGGTACCGCGTTCGCCGGGGGTGACGTCAAGGTCACCGTCACCCCGTCCACCGTCCGGCCGGGCGCCGACGTCGACATCCGCGTCCAGGGCTGCAAGGGCACGACCGGCGCGGCCAGGTCCAAGGCGTTCGTCGCCGAGGCCGAGCTCACCGGCCGTGACGGCGGCTACCCCCTCTACGGCGACACGACGATCAAGTCGGGACTGGAACGCGGTACGTACAAGGTCGGCGTGACCTGCGACGGCCGCGAGCACCGTGACGTCGGCGTGGTCCACGTCGAGAAGCACAAGCCCGAGCCCACGCACGACCCGACCCACAAGCCGACCCACCACCCCAGCCCGTACGCCCCGGTCAAGGCCGGTGGCGGCGGCGCGGCCCTCGGGGTCCCGGCGGCCCCCGTCGCACCGGGCGTCGCCCAGACCACCAGCGAGAACGGCCTCGGCACCCCGTACACCCTGGTCGGTCTCGGACTGGCCGCGATCGCCGCGGTGGCCGTCGCCTTCCGCAGCGCACGCAGCCGCCAGGCGGGCGACTGAGGTGTCCGCCGGGTCCGGGAGCGGATCCGGGAACGGATCCGGCGCCGGTGCCGGGTCCGGTACGGGCGGTGGTGCGCGCGGGCGGGCCGGTGCCGGGTCCGGGGCCGGGACGGGCAACGGACGGATGGTGACCGGCGCGGCCTGGGCGGTCCTGGTCCTGGGCCTCTGGCTCTGGGGTCGGGAGATCGCCGAAGGGCCCGGGGGAGCCTCGGCCCCCACCACCGGGGACATCGCGGCGGTCGGCCGCCCCCTCGGCGCCCCCCTGCCCCCGGCGCACCGGCCCCTGGCGCCCGCCGAGCCGCGCCGCGTCGAGATCCCCTCGCTCGGGATCACCGCGCCGGTCGTCGGGCGTGGCCTGGACCGGTCGGGTGCGATCGACCCTCCGCCGTTCGAGATGCCCCACTCGGTCGGCTGGTTCCGCACCGGCACGCGACCGGGCGCCGAGGGCACGGCCCTCTTCGTCGGCCATGTCGACACCGAGACCCGTCCCGCCGTCTTCTACGGCCTCAGCGCCGCACGCCCCGGCGCCACGGTGAGGGTGACCCGTACGGACGGATCGGTCGCCGAATTCACGATCGACGACGTCCGGGTCTTCCCCAGGGACCGCTTCGACGCGCGGAAGGTGTACGGCCAGCACCAGGCCGGCCGGGCCGAGCTACGCCTGATCACCTGCGGCGGAACGTTCGACCGCGCCTCCGGGACGTACACGGCGAACGTGGTCGTCTCCGCGTATCTGACGGGCGCGGGTGCGGGTAAGGCGTGATCGCCACCCCCTGCTGAACGTCGTCGTCGGTCACCGGGCCCGGCCGGTCGGCCGCGGACCGCAGACGGTGCGCTCGGGGCCGACGGCCGGGCCGGCCTCGACCGCGGGAGCACGGGCTGCGGGAGAAGCCCGGCGCCGGCGCGGGAGGTTCGGATTCCGCAACTCTAGAACGGGCGTCCGTCCCCGGCCCAGACTGCCGTTCCCCCGCGCCGAGATCGACTTGTTCCCTACGGGAGTTCAGCTGCCGGGAACCCAACCGGCCAGCGGGAACGAGCCGTTGAGGCGGCCTGGCGGTCCGGGGCGGGATGGCCTGAACGTGACCGAAGCGCTACGGAGCGCAGCCGGGGCCGCCGCCTTCTCCGGGTGGAAACGATCGAGGCCCCCTCACCATCGGTGAGGGGGCCTCGACTGCGCGTGCGCCGCCAGGGACTCGAACCCCGGACCCGCTGATTAAGAGTCAGCTGCTCTAACCAACTGAGCTAGCGGCGCCTGCTGACCTGGGTAACTCTACCCGACGTCCGGGGGTGCTCCTGACCAATACCGGCCCCTTCCGGCCTGTCGGATGGTCGTATCAGGCCTTCGATCCGTCAAAATGCGATATGTCCGGACAGTTGAGACACTGGCGCCCGTGCACCAGCGCCAAAAGATCTTGACGAGTGTGGAGGGGAATCGCATGAGTGTGCCGGTCTTCGAGGAGTTCGAGCCCGCGGCCGACTGCGGCTGCGCGGGCTGCGCCCAGCAGCGGCGCGATCTTGCCCTGGGTCTGCCCGTGCGGGCGGGTGGTCACCCGGCGGCGCACGGAGCGCGCCGGGCGCTGGTCCTGGTGACCGCAGCGGGAGTGGTGCTCGGTGGCGGCGGCGCGAGCGCGCTCGCCCAGCCGTCGGGCGTGCCGGTGCCGCCGACCGCGCCGGTCGACCTGGCGACGGGCCTGGGGGCGGGCCTGGCGACGGGTCGGGATGTCGCCGGTCCCGCCGACGACACCCCTCAGGGCGGCGCGGGTCCCCTGCACGGGGCTCCCGGGCCCGGGCCCCACCCGGCGCCCGGCGCGACCCCGACGAACAGTCAGGTCACCACCCAGTCCCTGCGGAAGACCACCCGGACCGAGATCATCAACCGCGCCAAGCGGTGGGTGGGCGCACAGGTCCCGTACTCGATGGAGCGGTACTGGTCCGACGGCTACCGCCAGGACTGCTCGGGCTACATCTCGATGGCGTGGAACCTGCGCGGCAACGAGTGGACCGGCAGCCTGGACCGCTTCGGCGAGCGGATCGACCGCGGCGCGCTCCAGCCCGGCGACATCCTGCTCTTCCACAACCCCGCCAACCCGACCAAGGGCTCGCACGTCACGATCTTCGGCGGCTGGACGGACTACACCCACACCTCGTACATCGCCTACGAGCAGACCAAGCCGCGGACCCGCCGACAGGCGACGCCCCTGGCCTACTGGAACAACGCCGACCGCTACGTCGCCTACCGCTACAAGGGCGTCGTGAGCGGCGGCAGCGGCGGGAGTACGTCCACGGCGGCGCCGTACCCGGGCGCGGCGATGTTCGGACCCGGCGCGAACAACGCGCACGTCACCCAGCTCGGGCGGCTGCTCATGCAGCGCGGCGGCAAGAAGTTCTACGGCCAGGGCCCCGGTCCGCGCTGGGGCGAGGCGGACCGGCGGGCGACGCAGGCCTTCCAGCAGGCGCAGGGCTGGAGGGGCAAGGAGGCGGACGGGATGCCCGGGCCGCAGACGTGGCGGCTGCTGGTGACGGGCCAGGGGCGGAGCATCGGCGGTTCGAGTGGTTCGGGGGGTTCGAGCGCGAATGCGACGGGGTTCCCCGGGCGTGGCTACTTCCGTCCGGGCCAATCCAACGCATATGTGGAGAAGCTGGGCAAACAGCTGGTGAAGCGGGGCTACGGCAAGCACTACCTGTCGGGTCCCGGTCCGCGCTGGAGCGAGGCGGACCGTCGCAATGTCGAGGCGTTCCAGCGGGCACAGGGATGGCGCGGCGGCGCGGCCGACGGCTACCCGGGCCCGGAGACCTGGCGGCGTCTGTTCCGATGACCCCGAGAGCATGAGGTGGACTCCATGACCGCAACGACGCCCAATCCGGACTCGGGAGCGGCGGCCAGCCGCGACGCGGCCCGGACGGCCCGCCGCCTGACATCGGAGCCGCGCGCCCCGAGACCGACGGGCCGCCCGCCGGAGACCGGCGCGGAGCGGTCCGACGGGGCGTGGGTCGACGTCGGCCAGGAACGTTCCGGCACAGCTGTGGCCTCGGCGCCGTCGGGACAACCGGGGCCCGGACTGTCGGGCTTGGCGGCCCCGTCGCCTTCGGCAGCATCGGCTGCCGCGGCTACCTCGTCGGCCACTGTCGGCCCGGCGGCCACTGTCGGCCCGGGCGCCCCTTCGGGCCCGGCAGCCCAGGTCGGCCCGGTCGCGGCGGCTCCGGGGGAGCCGGGAGCCCACCTCGGAGCCGGGGATGGTGGGGTGACGGGGCATCACGCCCCGGGTTCCGTCGAGGGCGCGGCTTCCGGGGGGCCGGAGTCCAGGCCGGGCGTGGTCCGTATGGAGGGTGCCGTCGGCGCGACGCCTGTCGCCGCTGAACCGGTGGCGCGGGGCGCGGCGGGCGGCCCGGCCGGTGGGGCCGTCGCGCCGAGTGCCCTCGCCACGACCGCCCCACCGCCGACCGACGACCTCACCTCCGCCCCGGGCGGCTCAACGCCGAGCCCGCCGGTGTCGGGCGGTTCGGGATCGGGCGCCGCCCCGGGAAGTCCCGACACCCCGAGTGCTCCGGGCACCCCGAGCACGTCGGGAAGCCCGAGCGCCCCGAGCACGTCGGGCACCCCGGGCGTCCCGGGCACCCCGAGCGCGTCGGGACGGCCGAGTACGCCGGGCACCCCGAGCGCCCCCGGCACCCCGAGCACGTCGGGAAGCCCGAGCGCCCCGAGCACGTCGGGAAGGCCGAGCACCCCGAGCAACCCCGTCACGCCCGTGACGCCGGCCACCCCCGGAGGCCCCGTCACGCCGGCCACCCCGGCCACGCCGGGAATCCCCGTCACGCCGGTTCCCCCGGTCACCCCCGGCGCCCCCGCGTCCCAGATGTCGGCGTCCGGGCCCCGGCCCGGCGGCGGGGCCACGGTTTCCGCCGCCCACCCGGCGAGCGCCCGGGGCAGCAGCGCGTACGAGGAGGGAGCCGCCGCCCGCGCGGCGGCGCTTCGCGCGGCGCTCGGGCTCGGCCCCACGACAACGCCCGACGGCTCGGCGACCAGCCCCGCGGCGGACACGGAGGCCCCCGCGGTTGACTTCCGTAAGGCCACCACCTCCGACGCCCCCGGACGGGCGCCCGATCTGCGCCGGATCGTGCGCGGGGAGGTCGGTGTCGTCGCCGTGCCCGTCGCCGCCGAGGCGGCCGTGGTCGCGCGGCCCGTCGTGCGGCGCAAGAACGTGATCGGCACCGAGACCACCGGGTCGATCCCCGTGCACCTGCTCTTCCGCGACGAGCCGGACCCCGCGGCCGACTCCGCCGCCCGGACCGCCACCGGCGCCCGCATCGACGAGGACGACGACGGCGGCCCCGCCACCGTCGCCATGGCACCGCCCACCCCGCCCACTCCCCAGGCCGGCGCCACGTCCAAGGCGCGGCCCAAGGACACCAGGCCCAAGGACACCAAGGCCAAGGACGGCAAGGCCAAGGCCGCCACCAAGGCCACGATCCCCGCCCCCACCCGCCCCAAGTCCTCCCGCCCCGCGCCCACCGCCGACCCCAAGCTCGTCGAACGGCCCGGGCCCGTGCTGCCCGGCTGGATCGGCGTCGTCGCCGGGGTGCTCGCGCTCGCCGGATGCGGCGCCGTCGTCTGGTCGGCCGGGGCCGTGCCCGAGCAGCTCGCGCAGATGCTCCGGCTGCCCCCGCGCCCGTACCAGGGCATCCCCCTCGGCCAGTGGGCCCTGCTCACGCTCGGGGTCCTGGCCACCCTGTTCTCCTTCGGCGGTCTTGGCCGCGGCCGCGTCGGCTACGCCTGGGTCCTCACCCTCTTCGGCGACTACCGGGGCAGCGTCCGCCGCACCGGTCTCGTCTGGACCAGCCCCCTCCTCCTGCGCCGCCGGGTCGACGTCCGCCTCCGCCACTGGCGCAGCGAGCCGCTCTCCGCGGTCGACGCCAAGGGCACCGCGCTCCACGTCGTCGTCCTCGTCGTCTGGCGCATCCGGGACACCGTCCGCGCCGCGCTCGGTGTCGAAGGCCACGAGGAGTACCTGCGCGAGCAGGTCGAGGCGGCGATGGCCCGCGTCCTCTCCCAGCTCCCGGCCGACGCCTTCCACGAGGACGCCCCGACCCTGCGCGACGCGGAGGCCGTCGGTGAGGCGCTGACCCGGATGCTCTCCGCCGAGTGCGCCCCGGTCGGCATCGACGTGTTCTCCGCGCAGCCGACGCGGATCGAGTACGCCCCCGAGATCGCGGCGGCGATGCAGCGCCGCCGGATCGCCGCGATCGACGCCAAGCACCGTGACAGCGTGCTGACCTCCGTCGTGGACGCCGTGGACGACGTGGTCCACCGGCTGACCACGCGTGGTCTCGTCGAGCTGGACGACTACGAGCGCAAGGCGCTGGTCAAGGACCTGACGGTGGCGTTCTACACCGGCCGGACCGGTCCCGTGGAAGGGGCGTGACTGGTATGGACATGTTCAAGTTCCGTCAATACCTTGGTACTTGGTCTAGGCCGGAATAGGTACTACCGCACACGCACCACCCTCCGCACGCGTGCAGCACGGCTCAGAACTCCCCCACGTTCATCAGGAGCGACAGCATGCGCAAAAAGATAGGCGTGGCGGCGGTGGCGCTCGGCGTCGCCGGCGCCTCCCTCTTCGCCACCGGCAGCGCCAACAGCCATGGGTACACCGACTCCCCGATCAGTCGGCAGAAGCTCTGCGCCAACGGCACCGTGACCAACTGCGGCAGCATCCAGTGGGAGCCGCAGTCGGTCGAGGGCCTCAAGGGCTTCCCGGGCGCCGGACCCGCCGACGGCACGATCTGTGCCGGCGGGAACTCCCGGTTCTCCCAGCTCGACGACCCCAGGGGCGGCGCCTGGCCCACCACCAAGCTCACCGCGGGCCAGAGCCACACCTTCCGCTGGCAGTTCACCGCCCGGCACAGCACCACCGACTTCAAGTACTACATCACCAAGAACGGGTGGAACGGCACCCAGAAGCTCACCCGGGCCGCGCTCGACCCACAGCCGTTCCTCACCGTCCCGTACAACAACGCGCAGCCGCCGGCCACGCTCTCGCACGCGGGAACCCTTCCCGCGGGCAAGACCGGACGCCATCTGATCCTGGCGGTCTGGACGATCGCGGACACCGGGAACGCGTTCTACGCCTGCTCGGACGTCCGGTTCTGACCGTTCAGTTCTGACGTATCGTCAGTTACCGTCCCGCCATGACCGAACCCACCGTGGCGGAGCTCGTGCGACGGCAGTGGGGCGACCACAGGGTCGGCCTGAGGACGCGGGACACGGTCCTCAGCCACCACCAGGTCGCCGCGGGGGCCGCCGCGCGGGCCGCGCTCCTCGTCGATCTGCTGCCCCGAGGTGCCGAGCCGCACCTCGGGGTACTCCTCGACAACACACCGGAATTCCCGCTCTGGCTGAGCGCGGCGGCCCTCGCGGGGGCCGCCGTCGCCGGCATCAACCCGACCCGGCGCGGCGCCGAACTCGCCCGCGACATCGTCCACACCGACTGCCGCGTCCTGGTCACCCAGCGCGCGCACCTTCCCCTGCTCGACGGGCTTCCCCTGCCGGGCGTACGCGTCCTCGTCACCGACACCGACGCCTACCGCGACCTGCTGGCCCCCTTCGAGGGCGCGAAACCGGGCGAGGCCGTGGCCCGTGCCGTACACCCCGGCAGCCGGATGCTCCTCTACTTCACCTCCGGCTCGACCGGCGCGCCCAAGGCGGCGATCTGCACCCAGGGCCGCCTGGCGGCCGCGGGAGCGTCGCTCGTCGCCCACTTCCGGACACGACCGGACGACGTCCACTACATCTGCATGCCGATGTTCCACGGCAACGCGGTCATCGCCGACTGGGCTCCCGCCCTCGCCGCCGGTGCGGGCGTGGCGCTGCGGGACCGCTTCTCGGCCTCCGGCTTCCTGCCGGACGTACGGGAGTTCGGCGCGACCTACTTCACGTACGTCGGCCGGGCCGTCCAGTACCTGCTGGCCACCCCGCCCCGCCCGGACGACCGCGAGCATGGACTCCGCCTCGGCTTCGGTACGGAGGCGGGGGCGGTGGACGCGGCCCGGTTCGAGGCCCGCTTCGGAGCCCGGCTCGTCGAGGGCTACGGCTCCTCGGAGGGCGGCGCGGCGATCCAGCGGACCCCGGACACCCCCACCGGCGCCATCGGCCGGGCGGCGCCGGGGGACGACCTGGCGGTGGTGGACCCGGTGACGGGCGAGGAGTGCCCGCCCGCCGTCCTCTCGACCGAGGGCCGGCTCCTCAACGCCTCCGCCGCGATCGGCGAACTCGTCAACCGGGGCCGCAGCCCCTTCGAGGGCTACTGGCGCAACCCCGAGGCGGAGGCCGCCCGGCGGCGCGGCGGCTGGTACTGGACGGGTGACCTCTTCTACCGGGACGCCGACGGTTTCCTCTGGTTCGCGGGCCGGGGCGACGACCGGCTGCGCGTCGACAGCGAGAACCTCGCGGCCGCGGTCATCGAACAGATCCTCTCCCGCTGGGAGCGCGCGGCGGGTGTCGCCGTCTACGCGATACCCGACCCGGTCGCCGGCGACCAGGTGATGACGGCGATCGCGCTGCGCGAGGGCGCCGCGTTCGACCCGGCCGCGTTCGAGGAGTTCCTCGCCGCCCAGCCGGACCTGGGCACCAAGATGCCGCCGAGGTTCATACGGATCGTCCCGAGGCTCCCGCTGACCGCCACCAACAAGATCCACCGCGTGGGCCTGCGCCGGGAGTCCTTCCTCTGCGCGGACCCGGTCTGGTGGCGCCCGACGGCAGGGGCCGCGTACGAGCCACTGACCCCGCAGGCGCTCACCGAACTCCGGTCCTCCTACGCCGCCCACGACCGCTCACCCCGAGGCCCCGGCGCGGACCCCGGGTAGGGCCAGGCCTACCCCCGTACACCCACCAGACCCATGGCCCCGCGCCGCGGCCGCCGCCTACCGTGAAGCCCATGACGCCCCGAACCCCCTGGCAGGCCCTCACCTGGGCCCGGTATCCGCGGACCGCCTGGCCCTGGCGGTCCGCCGGGTATCTGGCGACCGGGGTGGTGACCGGCGCACCCGCGCTGCTCGTCCTGGTGCTGCTCGTGGTCTTCTCGTTCGTCCTCGTCGGGCTCCCGCTGCTCCTCCTCGCCGGGGTCGCCCTCGGCGGCATCGAACGCCGCCGGCTCCGGCTCGTCGACCGCGACCCGGCCGCCGACCCGCACCGGGTCCCCGACGCGCCGGGGCTCGCGGCCTGGCTGCGGGTCCGCGTGCGGGAGCAGGCCACCTGGCGGGAGCTCGCGTACGCCGTCCTGCACGCCACCGTCCTGTGGCCGCTCGACCTGATCGTCCTCGCCGTCGCCCTCGGGCTGCCCGCCGTCCTGATCAGCACCCCCCTCCTCCTCGCCGTCGACGGCGAGGAGGTCAAGGTCGTCAAGGCGTACCTGGTCACCTCCTATCCGCCGGCGTTCGCCGCCGCCGTCCTCGGGGCGGTGCTCCTCGTCGCCCTGCTCTACCCCCTCGCCGCGCTCGCAGGGGCCCGCGCCGCCCTCGGCCGGGCGCTGCTCGCGCCCCGCGAGGCCGAGCTGCGCGAGCGGATCGGCGAGGTCACCGCCTCCCGCGCCCGACTCGTCGACGCCTTCGAGGCCGAGCGGCGGCGGATCGAACGCGATCTCCACGACGGCGCCCAGCAGCGCCTGGTCGCCCTCACCATGACCCTGGGGATCGCCCGGCTCGACGCCCCGCCCGGACCGCTCGCCGACCGGCTCGCCCAGGCCCACGCCGAGGCCGGCCGGGTCCTGACCGAGCTGCGCGAACTCATCCACGGCATCCATCCGCAGGTCCTCGCCGACTACGGCCTCGGCGCGGCCCTCACCGACGCCGCCGACCGCTCCGCCGTCCCCGTCACCACCGACATCGACCTGCCCCGGCTGCCCACCGCCGTGGAGAGCGCCGGTTACTTCGCCGCCTGCGAGGCGCTCGCCAACATCGCCAAGCACAGCGGCGCGACCCGTGCGACCCTCACCGCCCGGCACGCCGCGCACGCCCTGCGGATCGCGATCGAGGACGACGGGCACGGCGGGGCGGACCCGGCCTGCGGCACCGGGCTCACCGGACTCGCCGACCGGCTCGCCGTCCTCGATGGCACACTGACGATCATGAGCCCGCCGGGCGGGCCGACCATCCTACGAGTGGAGATCCCGTGCCGACCGCTGCCCGATCCCTCCGGGTCGTCCTCGCCGAGGACAGCGTCCTCCTCCGCGAGGGCCTGATCGGCCTCCTCGACCGCTTCGGCCACGAGGTCGTCGCCGCCGTCGGCGACGCGGACGGACTGCGCGCGGCCGTCGCCGCGCACGAGCCGGACATCGTCGTCACCGACGTGCGGATGCCGCCCGGCTTCCAGGACGAGGGGCTCCGGGCCGCCGTCGCCCTGCGCGCCGAGCGCCCGGGCCTGCCGGTCCTGGTCCTGAGCCAGTACGTGCAGCGGACCTACGCCGCCGACCTCCTGGACGCGGGCGACGGCACCGGCGTCGGCTATCTCCTCAAGGACCGGGTCGGCCAGGTCGAGGAGTTCCTGGACGCCCTCGCCCGGGTCGCCGACGGCGGCACGGTCGTGGACCCCGAGGTCGTACGGCAGCTGCTGCGCCGCCGCCGCGATCCGCTGGAGGCCCTGACCCCGCGCGAGCGTGAGGTCCTCGGCCTGGTCGCGGAGGGGCACTCGAACGGTGAGATCGCCCGCCGGCTCGTCGTCACGGAGGCGGCCGTCGGCAAGCACATCGGCAACATCCTGGGGAAGCTGGACCTTCCGCCCGCGGAGGAGACCCACCGCCGGGTCCTGGCCGTCCTCACCTATCTCCGAGCGTGAACACGAAGAAGCCCCCCGCTTGCGCGAGGGGCTTCTTCCGTCTGTGCGCCGCCAGGGACTCGAACCCCGGACCCGCTGATTAAGAGTCAGCTGCTCTAACCAACTGAGCTAGCGGCGCCTGCTGACAGAGAAAATACTACCTGGTCCTCGGGGGTGGTTCCGACCACCACCACTGAGGACCAGGTCACACCCCCTGGGGGCCTCAGATCGCGAGGGAGAGCACCACCGGCGCGGCCCTGCGGTTCAGCGTGTCGGCCGCCGAGCGCAGCCGGTGGGCGTGCTCGATCGGCAGCGAGAGCGCCAAGCAGCCCACGGCTGCGCCGGCCGTCAGCGGCACCGCCGCGCAGACCGTGCCCACCGCGTACTCCTGGAGGTCGAGCACCGGGACCGTCGGCGGCTGGCTGTCCAGCTTGGAGAAGAGCACCTTCTCGTTGGTGATCGTCCGGGAGGTCAGCCGGGCGATCTTGTGGCGCGAGAGGTGGTCCCGGCGGCCGTTCTGGTCCAGCTGGGTCAGCAGGCACTTGCCGACCGCGCTCGCATGGGCGGCCGAGCGGAAGTCGACCCACTCGTTGACCTTGGGCGTGCGCGGGCCGTCGGCGAACTGGGTGATCTTCACCTCGCCGTCGATGTACCGGCTGATGTAGACCGCCGCGCCGACGGAGTCGCGCAGCTCGGTCAGGGTCTCCTGGAGCTTGCCCTCAAGGGCCTCGCGGCGGGTGAGGCCGGAGCCCAGGAGGACCAGGGAGTCGCCGATGACATAGGCGCCGTCGGCGACCTGCTCGACGTAGCCCTCGCGGCGGAGCATCAGCAGCAGGGAGGACAGGTGAGCGACGGGCAGACCGGTCTCACGAGCGATCTGGACGTCCGTCACCCCGCCACCGTGCCGTGAGACCGTCTCAAGGACGCGCAGGGCGTATTGCACCGAGTGGAACGGCGCAGTGGGCTCGGGCTTCAGCGCCACGGTTTCCCCCTACCAGGTTGTGACCGCAAGCTTCCGTACCACGATAGCCGTCAAGCTCCCTTTTCGGGGCGGCTGTTGGCGAGATTGATGCGGCGCCCCAGCGCCGTACGCTGGGGCGCACCACCCTGGCATATGCCATGGTCAAAGCACTTCAGGAGAGGCTGAGGTCAGAGCACCGCGCCGAGGAACTCACGAGTACGCGCGTGCTCCGGAGCCGAGAAGATTTTTTCCGGAGAACCGGACTCGATCACCCGTCCCGCGTCGAACATCAGGACGTCGTCCGAGATGTCCCGGGCGAAGTTCATCTCGTGCGTCACACAGATCATGGTGATGTCGGTCGTCGACGCGATCTCCCGGAGC
The DNA here is from genome assembly GCF_053609105.1 of Streptomyces sp. NPDC054975. Taxonomy (NCBI): domain Bacteria; kingdom Bacillati; phylum Actinomycetota; class Actinomycetes; order Kitasatosporales; family Streptomycetaceae; genus Streptomyces; species Streptomyces sp. NPDC054975. The sequence continues at coordinate 29,670 of NZ_JBSGWV010000019.1, read as the reverse complement.
AGATCGAGGACGCCCGCCACCAGCTCCGGGTCGAGCGCGGAGGTCACCTCGTCCAGGAGGATCACCTGCGGCTCCATCGCGAGCGCCCGCGCGATGGCGACCCGCTGCTGCTGGCCTCCGGACAACTGTGCGGGCCTGGCCTCGCACTTGTCGGCCAGACCGACCATGTCGAGCAGCTCCCGCCCGCGCGCCTCGGCCTCCTCCCGGCTCCTGCCCAGGCTCCGTACCGGCGCCTCGGTGATGTTGCGCAGGACGGACATGTGGGGGAAGAGGTTGAAGTGCTGGAAGACCATCCCGATCTTCCGGCGGACCTCCCGCCGGTGCTTCTCGTCGGCCGGGTAGAGCTTGCCGCCGTTGACCCGGATGGTGCCCGAGTCGGGCTTCTCCAGGGTCATCAGCAGCCGCAGGATCGTCGTCTTGCCGGAACCGGAGGGTCCGATCAGGGTCACGTGCTTGCCCGGGCTGACCGAGAAGCTGAGATCGTCGAGGACCGTCTGGTCACCGAACCGCTTGGTGACGTTCTCGAATCGGATGAGTTCATGAGCGGATGCGGTGGCTTCAGTGGGCAAGGCGGCGCTCCAGAGTGCGGACGAGAAGGGAAGCGGGATACGCGATCAGGACAAAGGCCACCCCGACCACCGTGAGCGGCTCGGTGTACTGGAAGGTGGCGGCGGACTCCAGCCGCGTCTGCTGGAGGAGTTCGAGCACACCGATACCGGCCAGGATCGGGGTGTCCTTCAGCATCGCGATGACGTAGTTGCCCAGCGCGGGCGTGATCCGGCGCAGGGCCTGCGGCAGGATCACCGTCAGCCACGTCCGGTGGCGCGGCAGGCTCAGCGCCCTCGCCGCCTCCCACTGCCCGACCGGTACGGCGTCGATGCCGGCCCGGTAGACCTGCGCGGTGTACGTCGAGTAGTGCAGCCCGATCGCGAGGGTGCCCGTGGTCAGGGCGGAGAACTGCACGCCCCACTCCGGCAGCACGAAGAAGAGGAAGAAGAGCTGCACGAGCAGGGGAGTGGTGCGGATGAACTCGGTGACGGCGTGCACCGGCCAGCGCACCAGCCTGCTGCCGGAGCGGAAGCCCAGCGCCCAGAGCAGACCGAGCGAGAACGAGATCAGCGAGCCGAGCACGAGCACCTGCAGGGTGACGAGCACCCCGTCCCAGAAGCGCGGCAGGAAGTCCACCACCGCGGACCAGTCCCAGTTCACTTGGCCACCACCCCCAGGTTCGCCTTGGTGCGCCTCTCCAGCGCCTTCATCGAGCGGGTGATCACCAGCGCGATCACGAAGTACACGACCAGGGTCACGGTGTAGATCCCGCCGCTCTCCTGGGTCGCGAGCCGCACCAGGTACGCGGCGAAGGAGACGTCGCCGACGCCGAGCAGCGAGACCAGGGCGGTGCCCTTGAGCAGCTCGACCAGGAGGTTGCAGAAGGACGGGATCATCTCGGGCACGGCCTGCGGGAGCAGCACGAGTCGCAGCCGCTGCCAGGGCGTGAAGCTGAGCGCGATCCCCGCCTCGCGCTGCGCCTTCGGTACGGCGTTCAGGGCGCCGCGCACGATCTCGGCGCCGTAGGCCCCGTAGGAGAGGCCGAGTGCGAGGATCGCCGCCCACATCGGGACGAGCTGCCAGCCGACCAGCGGCGGCAGGACGAAGAACAGCCAGAACATCAGGATCAGCGCGGACGTGCCGCGGAAGACCTCGGTGTAGAGCCCGGCCAGGAAGCGGACGACGGCGGAGCGGTGGGTGCGGGCGGTGCCGACGGTGAAGGCGACCACGGCGGCGAGCGCGGTGGAGGCGACCAGGAGCTGGAGGGTGATCCAGATGCCGGGCAGGACCCAGTTCTGCCAGAGTCCCGCGGTCATCGGCACAGCTCCTCGGCGGTCAGTGTGGTCATCTCGGCCTCGGTGAAGCCGAAGCGCCGCAGGATCCGGAAGAGTTCGCCGCTCTTCTTCATGCGGTGCAGCTCGGTGTTGAAGGCGTCCCGCAGGGCGGTGTCGGTGGGGCGGAAGGCGAAGCCGCCGCCGTCGATCTTCCGCTTGCCGTCGACGACGGCGGCGAAGGGTGTGGTGGCCTCGGCCCTGGTGGACTTGGCGACCACCGCGCGGGTGGTCAGGGCCGTGCCGGCGAAGACGTCGACGCGGCCGGACTCGACGGCGTTCAGGCCGGCGACCTGGTCCTGGAGGACCACGATGTCGTTCTCCGGATAGCCGGCGGCCACCGCGTACGCGATCTCGGCGTACCCGCTGCCGGTCGCGAAGCGCGCCTTGGAGCGCACCACGTCCTCGTACGAGCGCAGGTTCTTGGGGTTGCCCTTGCGGACGATGAAGGAGTCGAGCATCTGGTACTCGGGGTCGGCGAAGAGCACCTGCGCGCAGCGCTCCTTGTTGATGTACATCCCGGCCGAGACCACGTCGAACTGCTGCGAGCCGAGCCCGGGGATGAGCGAGGCGAAGTCGGTGGCGACGGGCTGGACGTCCGGGACGCCGAGCCGGCCGAAGATCACCCGGGCGAGCTCCGGGGCCTCGCCGGTGAAGGCGCCCTGCTCGTCGACGTAGCCGTACGGCACCTCGCCGGCGATGCCGAGGCGGACGGTGCCCTGGGATCTGAGCCGGCCGAGCGTGTCGCCGGAGGCGACGCGCGCACATCCGGCGGCCGCGGTCGTGGCGGTGGCGGCCGTCCCCAGCAGCATCGTCCGCCGCCGTATCTGGTTCGTTGATCGAAGCATGGGCGCGCGGCTACCCGAAGCCGAACGGGTCATTCCTGTGAATCTGCGAGGAACGGCTCCGGAATAACCGGAGACCGCCTCCTGTTCTGCTTCGTCGTACGTACGTCTTTGGGCAGAAGGGTCGGCACACGGTGAGCGACGCGATTCGGGGCACGGCACACGGGGACTCGCCCGTACCGCTGTCCGTACTGGACCTGGTGACCGTCGGCAGCGGCCGGACCGCGAGCCAGGCGCTGGCCACCAGCGTCGAGATCAGCAAGCTCGCCGAACGGCGCGGCTACCACCGCCACTGGGTCGCCGAGCACCACTCGATGCCCGGCGTCGCCTCCTCCTCGCCGGCCGTGATCCTGGCCCACCTCGCCGCCCACACCGAGCGCATCCGGCTCGGCTCCGGCGGTGTCATGCTGCCCAACCACGCCCCGCTCGTGATCGCCGAGCAGTTCGGCACGCTGGAGGCCTTCGCCCCCGGCCGCGTCGACCTCGGCCTCGGCCGCGCTCCCGGCACCGACGGCGCCACCGCCGCGGCGCTGCGACGGACGCGCACCCTGAACGAGGGCGCGGAAGATTTCCCGCAGCAGCTCGCGGAGTTGACCCGGTTCCTGGACGACGACTTCCCCGACGGGCACCCGTACAGCAGGATCCACGCCGTGCCCGGCCCGGTGCAGGGGCCGAAGGGCCGTCCGCCGATCTGGCTGCTCGGCTCCTCCGGCTTCAGCGCCCGCCTGGCCGGCACGCTCGGCCTGCCCTTCGCCTTCGCCCACCACTTCTCCGCCCAGAACACGATCCCCGCGCTCGACCTCTACCGGGACTCCTTCCGCCCCTCCGAGGTCCTCGACGCGCCGTACGCGCTCATCGGCGTCGCCGCGCTCGCGCACGAGGACGCCAAGGAGGCCCGCCGCCAGGTCCTCACGGGCGCGCTGTCGATGCTGCGGCTGCGCACGGGCCGCCCCGGCCTGATCCCGACGCCGGAGGAGGCGGAGGCGTACCCCTTCAGCCCGTCGGAGCGGGAGTTCGTGGAGAGCTGGCTCGCGAACATCGTCTTCGGCACGCCGGACGAGGTACGGACAGGCCTGGACGATCTGCGCAAGCGGACCGGTGCCGACGAGCTGATGCTCACGGCCAACGCGCACGGCGGCGAAGCCCGACTGCGCAGCTACGAGTTGATCGCGGACGCCTACGGGATGCCCGATCTCGGCTGAGTCCCCGGCGGCTCGTCCGACCGGCTGGTTTAGTCCGGAGGGCAGAACTCCGTTCCCCTAAAGGAACCTTAAACCGCTCGTCACCCGTGGTGGCGGGCGGTCCGCTTTTGTGCTGCACCGCTCTGACAAGGGCTTTCACTCGCCAATTGGTCTAGTCCTCAATCTGGTTCAGACCATTGACGTGCTGTTCACGCAGGGGCTATCACTTCTCCCAACCGCCGTACCGCGTACCCCTCGTATCCCCCTCGGAGGCCGCACGTGCACCCCCGTAAGCCCTTGATAGCCGCGCTCGTGAGCACGGCCCTCGCCGCAGGCGCGCTCGCCGCGACCGTCGGCATCGGCTCCGCCTCGGCGGCCGGCACCGCAACGACCGCCTCCGCGGCCGCCGACGGCAACGTCCGCATCGCGTACTACGACCAGTGGAGCGTGTACGGGAACGCCTTCTACCCCAAGCACCTCGACACCCGGGGCATCGCGAGCAAGCTGGACATCATCAACTACTCGTTCGGCAACATCCACCCCACCGACCTCACCTGTTTCATGGCCAACAAGGCCGCCGGTGACGACAACAACCCCAACGCGGGTGACGGTGCGGGCGACTCGTACGCCGACTACCAGAAGTCGTTCAGCGCGGCGGACAGCGTGGACGGCGTCGCCGACAAGTGGGACCAGCCGATCGTGGGCGTCTTCAACCAGTTCAAGGAGCTGAAGGCGAAGTACCCCCACCTGAAGATCAACATCTCGCTCGGCGGCTGGACCTACTCGAAGTTCTTCCACGACGCGGCGAAGACCGACGCCAGCCGCAAGAAGCTGGTCTCCTCCTGCATCGACCAGTACCTCAAGGGCAACCTCCCGGTCGAGGGCGGCTTCGGCGGCCCCGGCACCGCGGCCGGCATCTTCGACGGCATCGACATCGACTGGGAGTACCCCGGCTCCTCCGGCGGCCACCTCGGCAACCACTACGGCCCCGAGGACAAGCAGAACTTCACGCTCCTCCTCGCCGAGTTCCGCAAGCAGCTCGACGCGTACGGCGCGGCCAACGGCGGCAAGAAGTACATGCTGACCGCGGCCCTCCCGGCCGGCCAGGACAAGATCAAGTACATCGAGACGGACAAGATCGGCGCGTACCTCGACTACGCGAACATCATGACGTACGACATGCACGGCGCCTGGGACGGCGACGGGCCGACGTACCACCAGTCCCCGCTGTACTCCGGCGCGAACGACCCGACCGACCCCATCGCGCCCGGCACCGAGAAGTACTCGATCGACAACGCCATCGACTCCTGGATCGACGGCAAGCCGGCCTACGGCATCGCCGGCGGCTTCCCCGCCAACAAGCTGACGCTCGGCTACGAGTTCTACTACCGCGGCTGGAAGGGCGTCCCGGCCGGCTCCGCGGGCGGCCTCGCCCAGTCCGCGACCGGCGGCTCCAACGCCCGCCCGCTCAGCCAGCAGGCCGGCATCGCCCACTACAAGGAGCTCGGCGGCATCGTCGACAACGCGGCGAGCACCTTCTGGGACGACCAGGCCAAGTCCTCGTACTTCTACAAGGACGGCGAGTTCTTCACCGGCCTGAACCAGCGCTCCATCCAGGCCCGCGTCGACCACGGCAAGCAGCGGGGCCTGGCCGGCGCGATGATGTACTCGCTCCTCGGCCTGGACAACAACATCACCCTGCTGAACCAGATCAGCGACGCACTCGGCGGCACCACCGTCCCGCCCACCACGCCGCCCACGACGCCCCCGACCACCCCGCCCACGACCCCGCCGACCACTCCGCCCACCACGGGCTGCGGCTCGGTCCCGGCCTACGTGGCCGGCACGGTCTACAACGGCGGAACCGTCGTCTCCCACAACGGCCGCAAGTGGCTCGCCCAGTGGTGGACGCAGAACGAGACGCCGGGCACGACCGGCGAGTGGGGCGTCTGGAAGGACCAGGGAGCGTGCTAGCGCACCCGGTGTCGTAGCCCCCTGAGCAGCACCCATGACCACTGCCCCCGCCCGGAAAGTCCCTCCGGCCGGGGGCAGTTCCATGCGCCCTTCAGGTCACACCGGCAGCGGGGAGGCTCCGCTTCACACCGGCAGCGGGGAGGTCCCGATCAGCTCCGCGATACGGTCCGGGGCCACCGCCCGCGAGTACAGCCAGCCCTGTCCGGTGTCGCAGCCGATCCGCCGCAGCCGCGTCGCCTGCCCCGAGGTCTCCACGCACTCGGCGGTCACCGTCAGGCCCAGCCGGTGCGCCAGCTGCACCAGCGCCTCCACGATCAGCTCGTCCGCCGGATTGGCGTGCGCCTCGTCCTGGAAGCCGCGCACGAACGATCCGTCGAGCTTCAGGACCGAGACCGGCAGCCGGCTCAGATACGCCAGGTTCGAATAGCCGGTGCCGAAGTCGTCGATGGCGATCCGTACGCCCATGTCGCTCAGCGCCTGGAGCGCCTGGAGCGGGCGGCCCGCCGAGCCCATCACCGCGGACTCGGTCAGCTCCAGCTGGAGCAGATGCGGCGCGAGACCGGTCTCCGCCAGGATGCCCGCCACGTCCGCCACCAGGTCGGAGTCCCAGACCTGTCGTACGGCCACGTTCACGCTCACGAACAGCGGCCGTTCGCGCGGATGGTCCTTCTGCCACTGCCGGGCCTGCGTGCACGCCGTACGCAGCACCCACCGCCCCAGCTCGACGATCGAGCCGTCCTCCTCGGCGATCCCGACGAACCGATTCGGCGGAAGCGTGCCGAACTGCGGATGGTTCCAGCGCACCAGCGCCTCCACCCCGTGCACCGCCCCGTCCGCGAGCCCGACCAGCGGCTGGTACTCCAGCGCGAACTCCCCGCGCTCCACGGCCGGGCGAAGGGTGGAGGAGAGTGCCTGCCGCGTCATCCGGTGGGCGTTGCGCTCCGGGTCGAAGAGCGTCCAGCGGGCCTTGCCGTCGGCCTTCGCCCAGTACAGCGTGGTGTCGGCGGCCTGCATGAGACCCGTCGCGGTCGTCCCGCGCGCCCCCCGCTCCACCACCCCGATCGAGGCGGAGACGGAGAGCCGCTGCCCGGCGAGGTCGAAGGGGCGCTGCAGCGCGCAGAGGACGGACTGCGCCAGATCCGCGAGCTGTTCGGTCCCGGCGGAGTCCTCGACCAGGATCGCGAACTCGTCGCCGCCGAGCCGCGCCACCAGGTGCCCGCCGCTCCTGGTGTAGCCGTCGTTGTCCGCACACTCCGTCAGCCGGGCGGCGACGGCGGCGAGAAGCCGGTCGCCGATGCGGTGGCCGAGCGTGTCGTTGACCGCCTTGAAGCCGTCGAGATCGAGGTAGCAGAGCCCGATCCGCCCTGTTCCGCCATGCCCGTACGACTCGTAGGACTGATCCGGCCCGTACTCCTCGTCCTGGGCGGCGGCGGTCTCCAGGGCGACGGAGAGGCGCTCGAAGAACAGGGTCCGGTTGGGCAGTCGGGTCACCGGGTCGTGCATCTGGAGGTGGCGCAGCCGCGCCTGGAGTTCGCGCCGGTCGCTGATGTCCGCGATGGAGAGCAGGACGCGGCGGCTCTCGGGCACGGGGGCGACGGTGACCTCGGCCCAGAGCGAGCGCCCGTCGGGGTGTTTGAGGCGGCGGGTGCAGCGGAAGCGGGAGCGCCGGCCGCGCAGCACCTCGCGGTACGCGTGCCAGGTGCGGCCGTCGGAGGCGAGGTCTACGAGGTCGGCGGCGGCCTGCTCGCGCAGCGCGCCGGCCTCGGTGCCGAGGAGGGTGCCGAGGGCGTCGTTGGCGGAGATGACGAGGCCGTCCTGGTCGACGACGGCCATGGCGAGCTGCGCGGCACGGAAGGCGGCCCGGTAGTCGCGGAGTTCGGGGTGGCCGTCCGGATGGCCGTCCGGGTGCCCGTGGTGACGCTCCGTGATTGGGAGCGAGGGCTCTCGTGCGGGTGAGAGCCGGGTGTGCACCGGTCCTTCGGGGGTTCCGCTCACCGCTCGCTCCCGTAGTGCAGTCGGGCCGTACAGACGTGGTCGGGATAGGTCGGCCAAGGAAAGTGTGCCGATCATAGAGGGATCCCCGGCGGCCGTTCCAGCTTCGCGGGCGCCCCATGGCCCGGTGGACGCCCGGAGCCGCGTCCCGACGCGGCCAGGCCGATCGTTTCTGCGCGGGTCTGACGCGGGACAGCGTCGGCCTGACCGATTGTGACGTTCCGTGAGTCATTGAGGGCGCGTGTCGTGTCGACGCCATGTCGCGCGCTCACCCGAGTGGGGCACCGGAAAAGTGCGAAACACCGCAAACCGTCACAAGGTGGTTGAGGTGTCCCGCATTCCGCAGCCGGAGGTCCACGTGAGGGGTCAGCAGCCACCCGGGGGAGTGGACCGAGCACGGCTGCGTGCCTCCGCCGCCGCCTTCACCTCCCTGGTGGCGCTCGCCGCCACCGGGCTCGTGGCGGGCCCCGCCGTGGGCGCCCCGACGGCGGGTCCGTGCGCCCTGCCCCGTACCGCCGCGCACCACTCCCTCGGCCTCGACACCTGGAACGGCGCGTACCCGAAGCCCGCCCGCTCCCTGGACGCGGTCATGATCTTCCTGTCGTTCCCCGACTCCGAGCCGCTGACCACGCCCGGGGAACTGGCCGCCGACCACTTCCCCGGTACCAGCGACTTCTTCCGGCGCGCCTCCTACGGCCGCTTCGCGCTCCGCGCGGACACCCTCCCGGAGTGGACCCGGATGCCGAAGAGCTCGACGGCATACTCGATACGGCGTGACTGGGACGCCTCCAAGCGGACGGCGTACTTGCGCGACGCGCTGGCGGCGGCGGACCGCGAGGTCGACTTCGCGCGGTACGACATCGTCTATCTGGTCGCCGACCCCGACGCGCCGGGGGTGGACTCCGACGCGACCAAGGTGGTGAACCTGGAGCAGCCGCTCAAGGTGGACGGCGCGGAGATCAGGCGGGTCGTCACCGTCTTCGAGCGGCATCCGCCGGACCGCAACGTCCTCGCGCACGAGACCGGGCACGTCTTCGACCTGCCGGACCTCTACCACCGGCCCATGGACGGCAAGGGCGACTGGGACACCCATGTGGGGGACTGGGACGTCATGGGCAGCCAGTTCGGTCTCGCGCCGGAGCCCTTCGGCTGGCACAAGTGGAAGCTGGGCTGGCTGGACCGGCGCCAGGTGACGTGTGTGCAGGGGCCGGGCAGCCGCCTGTTCAGCCTGGAGCCGCTGGCGGCGGCGCCGGTGGCCGGCGGCTCGGTCGGCAACCGGCTCGCGGTGGTCCGTACGGGTGTCGGGACGGCGCTCGCGATCGAGGCGCGGGGCGCCACCGGCAACGACCAGGGCACCTGCAAGGAGGGCGTGCTGATCTACCGCGTACGGAACGAGGCGGCGTCCGGCGACGGCCCGATCGAGGTCGTGGACGCCCACCCGAAGACCGAGGCCTGCTGGGACCGGTCGGTGTACCCGCCGCTGGCGGACGCGCCGGTGGGGGTGGGCGAGACGTTCACGGTGCCGGGAGACGGCACGCGCGTGGAGGTCGCGGACCGGACGCGGGCGGGGGCGTGGACGGTGAAGGTGACGGTGCCGAAACCCTCTGGATGAACAACGAGAAAGCCCCTCGCTCTCGCGAGGGGCTTTCTCCGTCTGTGCGCCGCCAGGGACTCGAACCCCGGACCCGCTGATTAAGAGTCAGCTGCTCTAACCAACTGAGCTAGCGGCGCCTGCTGACGTCGTAGACCTTAGCACCCTGATCGGCGCCAGGAAAAATCGAAATCCGCACGTCGGCGGCGGAGGCCGCGCGGACCGCCCGGACGCAGGCCCAGAGCATGACCTCGGGGCCGGGCAGCCAGGGGTGCCGGGTGTCGGGGGCGACGACCCAGCGGGGGCCTGTGGGCGGGCCGGGGGTGAGCGGGGGGATCGTCACGGCGTCCCCGAGGCCGTGGCAGAGGGGGTACGGGACGGCGTCGCCCCACTCCTCCCAGTGCAGCAGGGCCGGCAGCCGCTGGGCGGTGCCGGGCGCGGCGAAGAGCAGCATCCGCCCCCGGTGGACGGCGACGGGCCCGGAGCCGGGGCCTTCCGCCCAGAGCCGGTCGAGCATCCGGCGCCCGAAGATCGAGTCCACGTTCACGACGTCGAAGGCCGTCCCGCAGGAGAGCGCGGCGGGGGCGGACGGCCGGGACTCCCAGAGCGCGAGCGTGGAGGTGGGGTACGAGGCGGCGGAGGCGAGCCACTCGGCGCCGGCGGCGGTCACGTGGGCGGAGTGGTGGCGCCGGTCGTCGGGGTCCCGAAGGAACTGGAAGATGTCGTGCCGACCGCTCTGGGCGGGGCTCAAGGGGGTCTCGTCTCGCAGCCATGCGCTCATGACCCAAGATCTACCGCCAGTGACGGACCCGTTTCACCGAGTTGCGGGAAACCCGGACAGGGCGGGTGCGGGGGGAGTATCTTTCGCCCCGGCATATGCCAGAGGGTGGTGGCGGCGCGGCCCGTCGTCGACCGGGGCCCTCGTGTCGGGCCTGGCCCCGACCGACGGTCCGCCGGGCTAGTCGTCCGTCGGGGTGCCGCCCGTACGGAGCAGGTCGCGGCCGAAGTCGATCATGCGGCGGGCGTAGTCCTCGGTCCACTCGGCGCGGTCGGCGACGTCCGCCGCCGTCAGGCGGTCGAAGCGGCGCGGATCGGCCAGCTGGGCCGCCGCCATCGCCTGGAACTCGATCGCCCGGTCCGTCGCCGCGCGGAACGCGAGCGTCAGCTCGGTCGCGCGCGCCAGCAGCTCCCGCGGGTCCTCGATCGACTCCAGGTCGAAGAAGTGCTCCGGGTCGGCGGTCGCCTCGGCGGGCTCGAAGATCAGCGGTGCGGGCCGGAGCCGCCGTTGCTCGTTCCGCTCCGCGGATTCCGCCATGGTCCTTCTCCTCCTCGCACACGCACGGCCCGGACTCCCGGGCCTGCTTCCATTGTCCCGCGCCGCGCAAGAGGGCGGGTCGCGGGTGGGAACTTCCTGGGGGGTGCCCGGCGCGGGTCAGGGCCGGGGCGCCCCCTGGCCGTCGAGGCCGCGCAGATACACCGCGAGTCCGCCGAAGAACTCCTGTTCGGCGTCGATCCCGGGTGCGTCCCGGGCGGCCTGCGTCATGTACGGGAAACGCTCCTGCGGCAGCTCGGCGATGGTGCTCGTGCCGGTGCCGGCGAGGGAGCCGAGGTGTTCCAGCTGGATGGCGCCGACGACGTACGCGACGAGGCCGCGCAGGGCGACGACCCGCCGCTCACCGTCGATGCCGGCCTCGGCGAGGAGCCCGAGGACCGACTCGGACCAGCGGAGCAGCCCGGGCAGCCGGTGGCGGTGGCTGACGGTCAGCGGGGCGGCGGCCGGGTGGGCGCTCACACTCGCGCGCAGCCGGGCGACCATGACGACGACCCGGTCGCGCCAGGGCGGCCCGGCGGGGGGTGGGGTCGGGTCGACGGAGCTCAGGACGCGCTCGGCGACGAGCCCCTCCAGCTCGTCGCGGTCGGCGACGTACCGATAGAGCCCCATGGTGCTCATGCCGAGCTCCTTGGCGACGGTGCGCATCGAGAGGCCGGGGAGCCCGTCGCGGTCGATGACGGCGAGGGCGGCGGCGGCCAGGTGGTCCGGGGTGAGGGAGCGAGGGCGCGGCATGGGTTGACAGCGTACGGCATACGCCTACGCTGATGGGAGTACAGCGTACGCCTATCTGGAGGTGCTCATGCTCGTGCCCGGCGCCCGCGTCCCCGTCACCACGCTCGCCCCGGTCCTCGGCGGACCGGTCGCCTTACGGGACCCCGACCCCGACCCCGGCAGGCTCGTCCACCTGCAGTTCCGCCGCTTCGCCGGCTGCCCGATCTGCCACCTCCATCTGCGCTCGTTCGTCCGCCGGTACGAGGAGATCGAGGCGGCCGGGATTCGCGAGGTCGTGGTCTTCCACTCACCTCCGGAGGAACTGCGCCCGCATGTGGACGGCCTGCCGTTCCCCGTCGTCGCCGACCCGGACAAACGGCTCTACGCCGCGTTCGGGGTGGAGGCCTCGCCGCGCTCGCTGCTCTCCCCGCGTGCCTGGGGGCCGATCGCCCGGGCCGTGGTGCTGGGCACCTGGGCGATGCTGCGCGGCCGCGCGCGCCCGCCGGTACGGAACCCCCGGGGCGGCCGCCTCGGCCTGCCCGCGGACTTCCTGATCACCCCGGACGGCCACGTGGCCGCCGCGAAGTACGGCACGCACGCCGACGACCAGTGGCCGGTCGACGAACTCCTCGCCCTCGCGGCCACCAGGCCCTGACCTCAGGGTTTCCAGGCGACCCGGTGCTCCGCCAGATGTGCGAGGACCGCGTGGTTCGCCTCCCAGCCGTCCGGGAACTTGACCGTGACGCCGAGTTGGACCGGTTCCGTCGAGGGGTGGGCGTCGAGGAGGTCGGAGACGCCGGCGCGGCAGACGACGATGCAGGCGTGGCGGTGGCGGGAGGCCAGGACGCACAGGCGGCCCGTCTCCAGGTGGAAGGCCGTGGCGTCCGGGCGGCCCGACAACGGGTGCAGGACGACCGTCACGTCGTACTCGCGGCCCTGCAGGCGGTTCGCCGTGTCCACGGTCATGCCCGCGACACCCAGTTCGGCAAGCGCCGCGCGTACCGCCGCCGCCTGGTCGCGGTGGGCCGTGCCGACCGCGACGCGGTCCGGGGTCAGCGGGACCGGGTCCGGGCCCCGCTCGCTCACCGCCGCGCCGCCCCGGTCAAGGAGCCGCCGCACCACGAGCGCGACCGCGCGGACCGCCTCCGGGTCCGTGCGCGGGGTGTGCCGGGCCGGGAGCTCCAGCAGGCCCCAGCCCGACTCGGCGGCCTCGTCCAGGACCCGGTCGGGACCGGAGCCGTCCGACGGCACCCCGAACGTCAGCCGCCGGTCACCGTGGTCCGTGCCGCTGCGGAACCGCGTGTACGGATAGAAGGCGTCGGACACCAGCGGCGCCGCCGACGCCGGCAGCCGCCACGACACCGGCAGCCGGTGCTGCGGCAGCTCCGGGTTGTGCGCCAGGAGCGTGGAGACCGCGCTCGCCGACGGGTCGTACGACAGGCCCGCCCACTGCTCCGCGCCGACCACCGAGAACGGGTCCAACTGCCCCGGGTCGCCCACGAACAGCGCCCGCTCGAAGAGCCCCGCCACCGCGAGCAGCGCGTCCGAACGCATCTGGTACGCCTCGTCCACGATCGCGTGCGCCCACGGCTCGACGTTCTTCACGTGCGCCCACTTCGCGGCCGTCGAGATGACCACGTCAAGACCCGCCAGGTCCCCCGCCTTCGCCGACTTCCGTACGTTCTCCAGGTCGTCGAGCGCCTTGTCGTACGGATCGCTGTCGTTCGAGTGCAGCCGCCCCACCGGCAGGTCGGGCCGCTTCTCCGCGAGCCGCAGCACCAGGTCGTCCACCTGCGTGTTCGTCTGCGCGACCACCATCAACGGGCGCCCTGCGTCGGCGAGTTCGAGCGCCGCGCGGACCACGAGTGTGGACTTGCCGGCCCCGGGCGGGGAGTCCACGACGACGCCCCGGGCGTTCCCGTGCAGGGTGTCGGCGAGGATCCCGGCCGTCGCCCGAGCGGCCTCGGCCGAAGGGTCGAAGGGCTTGAGGGTCACAGCACATCCTCCGGCGTCACGGCATCGGGCAGTTCGGCGACGTCGGAGCGCGGGGGTCCGCCGTGCGTCCAGGGCGTCTCCTCCGGGTCGGGCAGCTTCGCGCCCATCCGCTGGTCGTGCTCGAAGAGCGTCCAGGCGATCCGCTCGCCCTTCTCCGGCACCGACCCCTCGGCCGGCTCCTTCGACCGGCCCATCCGGTCGGTGATCCGCAGCACGAGCGCGCCGTCACCCTCCTCGTACCGCACGAACTCCGCGGTCTGCGGCTTGCCTTCGAGCGAGCGGTACACCTTGACCCCGGCGCCCAGGTGCGGCCGGTCGTCCGTACGGACCGTGAGCAGCGGGCGCGGCGAGGGCCGCTTCGACTCCGACCAGGCCATCGTCACCTCCACCACCTCCGCGACGAACGCCTCGCCCGCGAGCCGGCGCCCCGCGAGCACCAGCGGATCGTCCAGGGCCTCCTGCGCCTCCAGCTGGCCCTGCGCCGCCTCGCGCGTCGCGAGCTTCTGCGCCGCCGCCACCGCGTCGTCGCGGCGGGGCTGAGGCGGCTCACCGGCCACGACCCGGTCGCGGTGACCGGTGAACGACCAGCGGTCGCGGGTCCAGCGGTCCGCGACCCGGGATCCCTCCGGCAGCTCCCGCAGCAGGTCCAGGGCGCGCCACACCGCGTGCCACGTCGGCCGGAGCTGCGAGTCGATCAGCCGACGGATCTCCCGCTCGGCGCGGTGCAGTTCGGCGAGCCGCTCGTCGGCGCTCTCGCCGTCCTCGGCCGAGGCCAGCGCCTGCCGGGCCCGGTCGAAGCGCTCGATCGCGGGCGCGAGCAGCCGGTTGTCGAAGGCCGGGTCGGTCGCCGGACCGGCGGGCGGGCAGAGCAGCTGCCCGTCGCGGTCCCGGCCCAGCTCGGCGCGGAGCGCCGCCTCGGCGCCCGACTCGTCGTCGTCGGGGTCGATCCACGCCAGGAGCGCGCCGAGGTGCTGGTCCTCCAGGGAGGACTGGCCCGTCGCCCAGTGCCGGTTCAGCAGATCCGTCGCCGAGAGCAGCAGCGAGGAGCCCGGGACGCGGGCCCGCTCGCCGAGGTGCGTCAGCCAGCGTCCCAGCAGCGGTACGCGGGGCGGTGCCGGGAACGGCGTCTCCGGGTCCTGCTCCGCCGTGCGCCGGAACCGCATCGACCGCCCGAGCAGCCGTACGTACTCGATGCCCGCCCTGCTCGGCACGACCAGCTGCGGCGCGTCCGCGCACAGGTCGACCTCGACCTTGACCTTCTTGCCCGTCTCCGGGTCCGTCTCGTTGCGCTCCGCCGCCTCGACGACGTCCGTGAACCCGTCGATGTACGGCAGGACCTCCTCGGCAAGGTCCGCGAGGAACGCGAACCGCAGGTCCCGGTCGCGCGGCTGCGCCACGACAAGGAGCCGGGGCTCCTCCCGGTCCGTTCCGACGAGCGCGCCGAGCGGCGCACCCGCCTCACCGGCCGTCGTCAGCGGTACGAGGACGAGGGGCCGCTCCGCGACATGCCGGTGCCGGACCGTGGCCAGCGGCTGCGCCCGCCCGGACTCGACGGCCTCCAGGCGGGCCAGGGTGGAGATCAGCGACATGAGGGGCCTCCGTGGGAGCGGTCCGAGCCGGGGCACGCGGCGATCCGGCCACGCGACTTCGGCCGCGGGGTTCCGGTGGGCTCGTTCCGCGTCGGCTCAGGGGGGAGGCTCAGGCTCAGCACGCGCGTGCCCCCTCGCCCGTACGGGCCGGGGCGGCGGCCAGCGCCTCGTCGCGCAGGGCCCGCGCCCGGCGCAGGGCCTCGACCGTCGGGTCGTCCGCGTCGCCCTCCTCGCCACGGGCCGCCGCCAGGACCGCGCCGACCGTCGTCAGGCCGCCCAACTCGCCCCGTACCGAACGGCCCAGCGTCTCCACCGCGCCCGCCTGCCGGGACCGCTCGCGGCAGTGGAACGCCAGCTCGCACGCGGACAGGCACTCCGGCGCGTACGCGTGCGGGACCGACTCCACCGCCGCTGTCAGCTCCTGCGCCGAGCAGCTCTCCACGTCGAAGGTGACGCCCTCCGGCAGCGCGGCCGCGATGTCCTCGACGCGGGTGAGCCGGGTCAGCTGACGACGGGTCACCGACAACTGCTTGCGTACGTCGACGACCGAGGCCGTCGGCAGGTTGGAGAAGTCCTTCGGGCAGACGAGGAGCACCTGGTGCGCCACCTCGGCCCCTTCGGTCAGCGCCGCGATCCGCTCCAGGGCCAGCACGTACACCGCCGACTGGCGGGCCGCCGCACCCACCTTGGCCGCGTCCGCCGAACCGTCGATCATCGGGAAGGACTTGATCTCCACGACCGTCCACCGGCCGTCGGGGTGCACCACGACGGCGTCCGGCTCCAGGTAGGCGGGGGAGCCCGCCACCTCCAGGGCCAGCATCGGGTGGTCGAGCAGCGCCCACGCGCCGGCGGCGGTCGCCTCGCGCAGCGCCAGGGCCGTGCGGGCGGCGCGGCCCTCGGGCCCGGCCGCCGCGAGGTCCGGGACCTGGACCGCGCCGACCGCCCCGGGCTCCTCGATGCCGAGCAGCCGCAGCAGCTCGCGCCCGCCGTCCGCCTTGACCTTCGCCTCGAAGGCGTTGCCCCGCATGAACGCGAACTGCGACTGCCCGAACGCCGCCGGTGAGCCGAGCTTCGCCGCGAGCGCGGTCTTGTCCACCCCGGCGCCGTCGAGCAGGGCGCGCCGCCGGCAGCCGGGGTTGGCGGCGAGCGCCGCCAGGGCCCGCGCGTCCAGCGGGTGCGGCACCACGGTCGGCCCGCGCAGCTCGGCGAGCCGCGCCCGCACGGGCGGCCGCGCCGGAGCAGGGGAGGCCCCGTGCCGTCGTGTCGTCTGCGGAGGGAGAGAGGCTCCGCCGTCGAGGGATTCGCTCACCCGCGGAAGTCTCCCATCCGCCACTGACATCCGGTCGTCGTTCTCGCCCGGGAGACGGCGGGAGAGGGCGGGAGCCTTGCGGGGCCGGGCACGGGGACGCCCGCGCGTCGCCGCGAATTCAGGTGGGAGATGATGGAGGTACACCCGATTGACCAGCCCCGTCGAACCTTCAGGAGCCTTCATGGCACCGCGCATCCTGCTCGCCCGGCACGGCCAGACCGAATGGTCGCTGCTCGGCCGTCACACCGGCAGGACGGACATCCCGCTTCTCGAAGAGGGGCGACGCGGCGCGAAGCTGCTCGGCGAGCGGCTGCACCGGGGCGTGTGGAACGGCCTGCCGAACGTGGAGGTCCGCACGAGTCCGCTGGTGCGTGCCCGGGAGACCTGCGACCTCGCGGGCTTCGGCGACCGCGCCCAGGACTGGGACGCGCTGATGGAGTGGGACTACGGCGCGTACGAGGGGCTCACCCCGGCGCAGATCCAGGAGCGCCGGCCCGGCTGGCTGCTGTGGAGGGACGCCGTGCCGGAGGGGGAGAGCCTGGCCCAGGTCGCGGCGCGGGCCGACGAGGTCGTTCAGTGGGCGCGGTCGGAGGACCGGGACGTCCTGGTCTTCGCGCACGGCCACATCCTGCGTACGCTCGCGGCGCGCTGGCTGGGCGAGGACGTCTCCTTCGGCGCCCGGATCCGCCTCGACCCCACGAGCCTGTCGATCCTCGGCTGGGCGTACGGCGAGCCGGCCGTGGAGCGCTGGAACGACACCGGCCACATGGAGCCGTAGGCCCGCGCCTCGGCCGACGAGTCGTAGGACCGCGCCTTCGCGGACCAGCCGTAGGCCCGTGCCCTCGGCGGCCAGCCGTAGGACCACATCGGCCGACCAGTCGTAGGACCGCGCCTTCGCGGACCAGCCGTAGGCCCGTGCCCTCGGCGGACCAGCCGTAGGACCGCATCCTCGGCCGACCACCAGTCGTAGGACCACGCCCTCAGCGGACCGTCGCCAGGACCCGGCTCGTCTCGGTCAGGATGCGGCGGATTCGGGAGGACTGGACGTCTCCCAGCGAGTCCATCACGCGCCGGGCCTCCGCCGCCGCCTCGTCCGGGCGGCCCGCGTGGGCCAGGTTGCTCGCGAGCTGGGCGCGGTAGAGGGCGAGGTTGCGGGCGAAGTGGGGGTTCTGGAGGACCGTCGCGCGGTGGGCGTGGCGGGCCGCCCGGCTCCAGTCGCCGAGCGCCGCCCAGCAGTGCGCCTCCTGCGCCTCCAGCTCCGGTTCCCCGAAGAACGACATCCACTCGGGGTCCCGGTCGCTCGGGCCCTTGGCGAAGTGGCCGTGTGCGCGGCCGAGGGCCTGCTCGCAGGCGGACCGGTCGCCGAGCCCGGCCCAGGCACCCGCCTCCCGCAGGGAGAGCAGGGAGAGCAGCCGGGCGGAGGCCAGCGGCTGCGCCGCCCGCAGCCCGGCCTGTGCGGCCCGCACCGCCTCCCGGTACCGGCCCGCGTCCCTGGCCAGGAACGACGTGTTGCAGAAGGCATGCGCCTCCAGGGCCGGATCGCCCGCCACGCGCGCGGTGGCGAGGGCCTCCGCGTAGTGCGAGCGGGCCTCGTCCACGCGGCCCGAGTCGTGGGCCAGCCAGCCCACGGAGATCGCGAGCTCGCCCGCGCCCGCGTGCAGCCGGTCCTCGGTGGAGCGGCGGGCCGTCGTGCCCGCGTCGAGCAGGGCGTACGCCGCGCGCAGCGGCTGGGCGGCGGCCTTGTAGAGACCCTCGGCGCCGTGCCGGTCGTCGAGCAGCCGGATCTGGCGTACGGCGTCCTCGACGGCGCGGACCTCGGCCTCGCCGATCCTGTGTGCCCCGCGAGGGGCGGGGATCGCGACGGCCGTGCCGCCGAGTCCCAGCGAGACGGCCGCCACGGTGGCGGTGCCGCTCGTCATGAATGCGCGACGCAGCACGTCGCTCTCCTCATCGTTCCGGGTGGTGATGGCGGGTGCGGGCGGTGCCCCGGCCGGGACGGCCGCCGGCCGCCGGCCGCGTACCGCCTCCCGTGCCGAGAAGCCCAGGTCCGCCAGGGAGCGGCCGGGGAACATGTGCAGGAACACCCGCTCGTACGCGTAGTTGGGGCAGCGGATCTCACCCGCCTCCACGCGCCCGATGTAGCGGGCGTCGCACGCGACCTGCTCGCCGATCTCCCGCGCCGCCCGCCGGACCGCCGCGGCGAACTCCGCCGGCGAGTGCTGTCCGCGGAGCCGGCGGAAGGCGAGATTGGGAACTGCCCCTGACACCGCCATGGCCGAGCCCTCTCCTGTGCTGCCGGTGTTCCGGCGAGGCAAAACGTACCTGCTGTGATCGACCGCACACGCAGGGTTTTGCCATAAATCGGATATCTCGCTTGCGATCTGCCATGAACTGCCATCCTTTGCGGCGGCGTGCCGCCGTAGCCGTTGACGCGCACGGCCGTTGAACCATGCGGAGAGACGGAACGTGTCTTCTCAGGAGCAAGGAGGGGTCCCTTGTTGGAGATCGGATCGCAGTCGACCGCACTGCACGCACCCACCCCGGACGCCAGTGCCCCCCACGCCGGTGCCCCGCACGCCGGTGCCCCCCAGGCCGAGCCCTGCGACCTGGTGACCGTTCCGGTCCGCCAGGGCCTGGAAGCCGTGGACATCCTCCGTCGCGGCGGGACCCCGCTCGTCGGCCCCGTGCTGCACGACGGCGCCTGCGACACCCTCGGCTTCCTCGTACCGCCCGGCACGGCGGCGGGCTGGGACATGCCGGGCAGCGCGTGTACGCAGACCTCCGGGCGCGGCCTGCGGATCCCCGAGCTGCCGGAGCTGCCCGAACCCGCCGGTGACATGCCACGCCCGGCCGGCTGGCTCCTGCCGCCCGGCGACTCCGGCGAGGTCACCGACCCGGCCGTGCTCCGCGAGGCCCTCGGCCAGGCCGCCCGCCTGATCGAGGCCGCCGACGGCTGCCGCTAGGGCCCCGTCTGGATCATGCCGGGCGCGCGGGCCCTGGCCCCGAGCGCCGCTGCCCTGTGAGCCCGCGGGCTCCGTCGGGCGGGGATCTGGCGCGCACGCCGATAATGGGGCACGTGGCAAAGAACAAGCAGCGGGACCGGGCGGCAGCCGCCGTCGCCGTCGTCGAGACCGTCGACGGCGGACTCGCGGAACTCATACCCGACCGGGAGCGGCCCCGCGGCTGGACGCTGCTGATCGACGGCGCCCCGCAGTCGCACGTCGACCTCGACGACCCCGCCCATCTCTCGTTCGAGTACCAGCGACGCCTCGGCCACATCGCCGATCTCGCCGCCCCGCCGAACCGGCCCCTCCAGGCCGTCCACCTCGGCGGCGGCGCCTTCACGCTCGCCCGCTACATCGCCGCCACCCGGCCCCGCTCCACCCAGCAGATCGTGGAGCTCGACGGGACGCTGGTCCAGCTCGTCCGCCGTGAGCTGCCCCTCGACACGGCCGCCCGCATCCGGGTCCGCTCCACCGACGCGCGCGCAGGGCTCGCCAAGGTGCAGGACGGCTGGGCGGACCTGATCATCGCCGACGTCTTCAGCGGAGCGCGCACCCCCGCGCATCTGACCAGCGCGGAGTTCCTTACCGAGGTACGCCGGGTCCTGAGGCCGGGCGGTTTCTACGCGGCGAACCTCGCCGACGGGCCGCCGCTGACCCATCTGCGCGGCCAGATCGCGACCGCCGCCACCGTCTTCCCCGAACTCGCGCTGACCGCCGACCCCACCGTGCTGCGCGGCCGCCGCTTCGGCAACGCCGTCCTCCTCGCCTCCGACCGCGAGCTGCCCGTCGCCGAACTGACCCGCAGGGTGGCGACCGATCCGCATCCCGGTCGCGTCGAACACGGCCGGGCGCTCGCCGACTTCACCGGCGGCGCGGCCCCCGTCACGGACGCCAGCGCCAAGCCCTCTCCCGTACCGCCGGCGGCCGCCTTCCGCTAGCGGTCCGTACGTCAGCGACCCGTACGCCCGTGGTCCGCGTACGTCAGCGGTCCTCGATCTCCACGCGCGGCGCGGTGTCGTGCCACACGCAGAAGACCGACAGCTCGCGCCCGTCCTTGGTGAACGTGACCCGGATCCAGGTGGGCTGCTTCCACACCTGCATCTGCCAGCCCGAGGCCGGGGTCGCCGAGACCAGTTCCGCCGAGGTCGCCCCGAGGTCGAAGGCGACCCGCCCGCCGTCCACGGCGTAGCTCTTCACGTTCCCGCCGTCCTCGGCCGGTGTCGTGGCCGGGGGCTTCGGGGTGCTGGGCCGGCGCGACGGGGTCGCCGACGGCGTCGGCGAGGTGGCGGTGGCCGGTGGCGTGGTGGAGGCCGTCGGGCCCGGGTCCCGCGTGGAGGAGGTGCGCGTGTCGCCGCCCTCGGCGTCCGGCCCCTCGCTGCCGGTCCCGGCCGGAATGGGCAGGGCGCGCGGCGGGTCGTAGACCGTGCCGGCCAGCACCGTGTGCACACCCCACCAGGAGAGCGTGACCGCCGCGCCCGTGGCGAGCGACCACGCCATGGCGTGTACGAGTCCTCTACGCATCCGGGCCATACTGCACCACCGGCCGCGGAGCCGTCCCCGAGGGTCCCGGTTCCCCCGTATGGCGTACGGTGCGGGCCATGGCAAGTGTGCTCGTGGTCGAGGACGACCAGTTCGTGCGCTCCGCCCTCATCCGGCATCTGACCGAGGCCTCCCACACCGTACGGAGCGTCGGCACGGCCCTGGAGGCGCTGCGCGAGGTCGCCCATTTCCGTTTCGACGTGGTCATCCTGGACCTCGGACTGCCCGATCTGGACGGGTCCGAGGCGCTGAAGATGCTGCGCGGCATCACCGACGTACCGGTGATCATCGCCACCGCGCGGGACGACGAGGCGGAGATCGTCCGGCTGCTCAACGACGGCGCCGACGACTACCTCACCAAGCCCTTCTCCGTGGAGCACCTGTCGGCGCGGATGGCCGCCGTGCTGCGCCGCTCGCGGGCCGCGGGCGAGGTCCCGCCGTCGCGGGTGATCCAGGTCGGCGGTCTGTCCATCGACCCGCTGCGCCGGCAGGCGGAGCTCGACGGGGACCGGCTCGACCTGACCCGGCGGGAGTTCGACCTGCTGGCGTTCCTGGCCGGCCGGCCCGGTGTGGTCGTCCCGCGCAAGGAACTGCTCGCCGAGGTGTGGCAGCAGTCCTACGGGGACGACCAGACCATCGACGTCCATTTGTCATGGCTGCGAAGGAAGTTGGGCGAAACGGCCGCCCGGCCCCGCTATCTGCACACCTTGCGCGGGGTGGGCGTGAAGCTCGAACCGCCCCGGGAGCAGCAGCCGTGAGATGGGCACTCGTCAAGGTGTCGCTGGCCGTCACCGCCATGGTCGTCTTCGCCTTCGCCGTACCGCTCGCGCTCGTCGTCAAGGAGATGGCGAGCGACCGGGCCTTCTCCAACGCCGAGCGGCGGGCCGCCGGGCTCGCGCCCGTCCTCGCCATCACCACCGACCGCGGTGAGCTCGACCGGGCCGTTGCCACCACCGAGGACGGCGCCGCCGGCCGGATGGCCGTCCATGTCCCGCCGGCCGAGGAGGGCGGCCAGAGCCTGGAGATCGGCACCCGCCGGGCCACGGCGAAGGACCTGCGGACCACCCGGGAGCTGGGGCGGGCCACCATCGCCGAGGTGGAGGGCGGCTCGGTGCTGCTCCAGCCCACGGCGCTCTCCTCGGGCCAGGTCGCCGTCGTCGAGCTCTTCGTCCCCGAGGGCGAGGTCACGAACGGGGTCGCCACCGCCTGGCTCGTGCTGGCCGGTGTCGGCCTCGCCCTGATCGTCGGTTCGGTCGCCGTCGCCGACCGGCTCGGCGTGCGGATGGTCCAGCCCGCGCAGCGCCTCGCGGGCGCCGCCCACGACCTGGGCGAGGGCAGGCTCGGCGCGCGGGTCCCCGAAGAGGGGCCGCCGGAGCTGAAGTCGGCCGCGATCGCCTTCAACTCCATGGCCGACCAGGTCGTCCAGCTCCTCGCCAACGAGCGCGAGCTGGCCGCCGACCTCTCCCACCGGCTGCGGACCCCGCTGACCGTGCTCCGGCTCAACGCGGCCTCGCTCGGCTCCGGTCCGGCGGCCGAGCAGACCCGGGCCGCCGTCGAGCAGCTGGAACGCGAGGTCGACACCATCATCCGGACGGCACGGGACGCCAAGCCGCAGACGCAGGGCCCCGGGCCCGGCGCGGGCTGCGACGCCTCCGAGGTCGTACGGGAGCGGATGGACTTCTGGTCCGCGCTCGCCGAGGACGAGGACCGCAAGGTACGGGTCGCGGGCATCGAGCGTCCGGTACGCATCCCGGTGGCCCGGCCCGAACTCGTCGCCGCGCTCGACGCGCTGCTCGGCAACGTCTTCCGGCACACCCCGGAGGGCACGGCGTTCTCGGTGGACGTCCACAACGGCGACGACGCCGTGATCGTCCTGGTCTCGGACGCCGGGCCCGGTATCGCCGACCCGGCCGCCGCCCTGGCGCGCGGCAACAGCGGCCACCGCGACGGCTCGACCGGCCTCGGCCTGGACATCGTCCGGCAGATGGCGGAGGCCACGGGTGGTGACGTCCGCATCGGGCACTCGGTGCTCGGCGGGACGGAGGTCCGGATCTGGATCGGCCTGGACGGCCGCCGCTCCGGCACCGGAGCGGGCGGTCGACGCCTCCAGCGGGGACGCCGCAAGAAGGCCCCCGCCCAGCGCCCGAGGTGAGCGCCGCCGGCGGGTCGTCCTGACGCGCGGGCTCAACGCCTTCGCGCCCGCCGTGGGGGCGGCCGGCGGGCTTCGCGCCTGTCCGAACCTTTCCTCGTCCCGATGCCTTCCTTAAGCGGAGCCTAAGAATCCCAACCCCGGTCCTCACGTAGGCATTTGTCCGTTCCCCTGTCGCTAGCGTGCTGCCGCACCCCCACCCCCGGCACACAGAGGCAGGCACGCGATGGGCACCACCAGTTCGCACCGGCGCAGGGCGAGCGGCAGGACGAAGGTCATCGGCGCGGTCGTCGCGGCGGCGGTGGCCGGCGGCGCGGCGTTCGCACTCACCGGCACCGCGCAGGCCGCCGCCGTGGGCGCCGCGTACACCCGCACCAGCTCCTGGACGGGCGGCTACACCGGGCAGTACGTGGTCACCAATGAGACCTCCAGCGTCCAGCCGGGGGGCTGGACGCTGGAGTTCGACCTGCCGGCCGGGACGACGATCGGCTCGCTCTGGAACGGCGAGCACACCGTCTCCGGCCGACACGTCACCGTGAAGCCCGCGAGCTGGAACAAGGAGCTCGCCCCCGGACAGTCCGTCACCGTCGGCTTCGTCACGTCGGCGGCGGGGGAGGCGGGCGACCCCGCCAACTGCCTCATCAACAAGGCTTCCTGCTCCGTCGGCGGCGCCACCCCGACCCCCAGCGGCCGCCCGACCGAGCAGCCCACGGCGACCGCCCCGGCCACGCCGAGCGCGCCCGCGACCACGGCACCGCCGAGGCCCACGACCTCCGCCCCGGCCCCCAGCCCGACTCCGACGGCGACCGCCACCGGCGCCCCGGGCGGTGCCGCGAAGTTCGCGCCGTACATCGACACCTCCCTCTACCCGACGTACGACATGCTCGCGACCGCCGACGCCACCGGGGTGAAGGAGTTCAACCTCGCCTTCATCACCTCCGGCGGCTCCTGCGCCCCGCTCTGGGGCGGTGTCACCGACCTCGCCGACGACAAGGTGGCCGCCCAGATCGGCGCCCTGCGGGCCAAGGGCGGCGACGTCCGGGTCTCCTTCGGCGGCGCCGCAGGCCACGAACTGGCCCTGAACTGCGCGAACTCCACCGACCTCGCGGCCGCGTACGGCAAGGTCGTCGACCGGTACAAGCTCACCAAGGTCGACTTCGACATCGAGGGCGCGGCCCTGCCGGACACCGCCGCCAACACCCGCCGCTCCCAGGCCATCGCCCAGCTCCAGAAGTCCCACCCCGGCCTGAACGTCTCCTTCACCCTGCCGGTCATGCCCGAGGGCCTGACCCAGCCGGGCGTGGACCTGCTGGCCGACGCGAAGAGGAACGGCGTCCGCGTCGACGCCGTCAACATCATGGCGATGGACTACGGACCGGCCTACAGCGCCGACATGGGTACGTACGCGATCCAGGCCGCGACCGCCACCCAGGCCCAGATCAAGGGCGTCCTCGGCCTCTCCGACGCCGCCGCCTGGAAGGCCGTCGCCGTCACCCCGATGATCGGCGTCAACGACGTCACGACCGAGATCTTCAAGGTCGACGACGCCACCCAGCTGGTCGACTTCGCGCGGTCCAAGGGCATCGGCTGGCTGTCGATGTGGTCCTCGACCCGCGACAAGCAGTGCGCCGCCGGCGCCGTGAACCACGCCGACGCCACGTGCTCGTCGATCCTTCAGCAGCCGCTGGCCTTCACCAAGGCGTTCGCCGCCTACAAGTAGCCCACGGGCCGGCCGGCCCACGGATCGGCCGGCCCACGGACCAGCCCGGACACCCCGGGCCACAAGCCCCCGTGTCCCCCCACAACGCGCGCCCCGGCCGGAGCCCCTACCCCCGGCCGGGGCGCGCCCTTCGTGGAGCCGGGTGACCGTCGTCACATCACGCGCGAAAACGACCGAGGCCCCGGTTCTTTCGAACCGGGGCCTCGGCCTTCAGGGTGAGTGACGGGACTCGAACCCGCGGCATCCTGGACCACAACCAGGTGCTCTACCAGCTGAGCTACACCCACCATGACCGGCGGTTTCCCGAAGGTTTCCCCGACCGGCCGAGAAGAAGTCTACAGGGTCCGGGAGGGTGCTCGCGCCCGCATTCGACCCGGGGGCGTCAGAGGGGCGTCAGGGGCGCGAGCGGGGCGCTACTCCGGCGGCAGGACGTGGCGCGCGGCGATCTGCTTCGCCGTGTCGGAGTCCGGTCCGGGCTGCGGGACGAAGATCGCCTCACGGTAGTAGCGCAGCTCGGCGATGGACTCGCGGATGTCGGCGAGCGCCCGGTGGTTGCCGCTCTTCGCCGGACTGTTGAAGTACGCCCTCGGGTACCAGCGGCGGGCCAGTTCCTTGACCGAGGAGACATCGACGATCCGGTAGTGCAGATGGCTCTCCAGGGCCGGCATGTCCCGCGCGAGGAAGCCGCGGTCGGTGGAGACCGAGTTTCCGCACAGCGGTGCCTTGCCGGGCTCCTTCACGTGCTCGCGCACGTAGGCGAGGACCTGCGCCTCGGCGTCGGCGAGGGTGGTGCCCTGGGCCAGGACGTCGAGGAGGCCGGAGGACGTGTGCATCAGGCGCACGATCTCGGGCATGGTCTCCAGCGCCGCCTCCGGCGGGCGGATCACGATGTCCACGCCGTCGCCGAGCACGTTCAGTTCCGAGTCGGTGACCAGTGCGGCCACCTCGATGAGTGCGTCGTCCGTCAGCGAGAGCCCGGTCATCTCGCAGTCGATCCACACCATGCGATCGTTCATGCGTCCTACCTTAGGGGGTGTCCTGCGGGTCAGGGCCTGGGACGGACGGGCGCCGCGTCCGTACGCCGACAAGCGTCGCGAGCGTACGCCGACGGGCGTCCGGGAAAGGTGATCCCGGACGCCCGTCGGTTCTCGCGGTGCGCGGCTTGTGGCGCGCGGTCTGGGCCGCCCCTAGGGGGCGCTGCGCTGGCCCGGCAGGGCCGCGCGCCCGGAGGCGTACGCGTCGGGCTGCGGCTTGCCCGGGTCCAGCGGGCCCCCGGGGCGCCGGACGACCGGCGAGCCCTGCGGTGGCACCAGCGGGTCGAGCACCGCCGTCGTCGTCTCGGCCTGCGGGCGCCTGGCCCGGTAGGCCGCGCGGTACGCGGCCGGCGAGGAGCCGAGCTGGCGGCGGAAGTGCCCGCGCAGCGCCACCGGCGAGCGGAAGCCGCAGCGTCCGGCGACCTCGTCGACCGAGTAGTCGGAGGTCTCGAGCAGCCGCTGCGCCTGGAGCACCCGCTGGGTGATCAGCCACTGCAGAGGGGCGGACCCCGTCAGCGAGCGGAAGCGCCGGTCGAACGTACGCCGTGACATGTACGCGCGGGCCGCGAGCGTCTCCACGTCGAACTGCTCGTGGAGGTGCTCCAGGGCCCAGGCGACGACCTCCGCGAGCGGGTCGGCGCCGATCTCCTCGGGTAAAGACCTGTCGAGGTAGCGCTCCTGGCCGCCGCTGCGCCGCGGCGGGACGACGAGCCGGCGCGCCAGGGCGCCCGCGGCCTCCGCGCCGTGGTCGGTCCGCACGATGTGCAGACACAGGTCGATGCCGGCCGCGGTGCCGGCCGAGGTCAGTACGTCCCCGTCGTCGACGAAGAGCTCCCGCGGGTCCACGTGGACCGACGGATAGCGCTTGGCGAGCGTCGGCGCGTACATCCAGTGTGTGGTGGCCGGGCGGCCGTCGAGCAGCCCGGCGGCGGCGAGCACGAACGCGCCGGTGCACAGACCGACGATCCGCGCGCCCTCTTCGTGTGCCCGGCGCAGTGCTTCGAGTGCCTCCGGCGGCGGCGGCGAGGTGATCGACCGCCAGGCCGGTACGACGACGGTTCCGGCGCGACTGATCGCGTCCAGGCCGTACGGCGCGGTCAGTTCGAGGCCCCCTGTGGTCCGCAGCGGGCCGTCCTCGCCGGCGCACACGAGCAGCCGGTAACGCGGTACTCCGGCGTCCTGCCGGTCGATGCCGAACACGGAGAGCGGGATGGAGCTCTCGAAGATGGGGCCGCCGCTGAACAGCAGCACCGCGACTACTTCGCGGCGGCGGCGCCCGGACAGCTTCCGTGCGGCCTCCGTTACGGCGGAGTCCTGGCTCATGACGCTAAGCCCCCCTCGGTGTTCGCGTCTCCCTGGTCCTGTCGCTCCTGCACGATTCCCCTCGGTTTTGCACGAGACCCCAGTCTTCGATACTCATGATCGAATCTACTGTGTTCCGTGGCGCCGGCGTGACAAGTTCTCCATCCGGCACATTGTCGACAAGGCAACTTGGCGCGAAGCATTCGATCACGAAGCGTTCCACTCGCGGGCCGCGCAGGGAAGTGCGCGTTGCCCGCATGGCCCATCCCCGTAGGGTGCGCGGGCCCGGCGTGAGGCTTTCAGGCCTGGTGGCACCAGGGTTGAGGGCACATTCCGGCAAGGACTCGCCGACATCTGGAACTTGGCTGAAATCATATGGGTCCGAGTGTGCGAATGCGTCAGCTTCGCGGGGGGTGCCTCACCCCTGGCGGTGGTTCCGTCCGCCGTGCGAGCGGCGCCCGCGGGGAGCCGCCGCCTCCGCCCGCAGACCGCGTTCCGCGCGGCGCAGCAGCACCCGGCAGACCGCCGTCACCGCGGCGAGCCCGAGCGCCGTTCCGGCGGCCCCGCCCAGCGAGGTGCCGTAGACGACGAGGACGACCGGGACGAGGACGCAGCAGAAGACCGCCCACCGCACGACATCGCCCGCCGATTCCGCCGCGCCGCCCGGGGTGCTCCCGGCCGCACTCCACGCCGCGCTCCGTGCCGTGCCCCCCGGCGGCTCCGGGGCGCGTCGGCGGCCGGGTCCCCGCGCCGGGGCGGGGGAGTAGGGGGAGGTGGGGAGGTCGGTGGTGGCGGCCGTTGGTGCGGGCACGGGCGGGTGCTCCCTTCGACGGGGACTGGACCTGTGGCAACGAGAAGCGGAACGTTCCGGTCACTGCCGGGGGCCTCCGTTTGGCCCCCGCGGGGACGGCTGCGCCGACACCTGGACGGACACCTGTAGGGCACAAGCGGCATTGCCATATCGGGAGGGGCTCGTGCATGCTCCCTGGAAAGCCGTGCGAGCGCCGGGCGCGGGCCTGGACGGCTCTGGGCAGGAGAGGAGTGTCGCCGTACCCTTGGGGGTATGGGCTTGGGAAGATGATTCCCGGACACAGCCCCGCCGCCAACTGATGCTCCGTACGACGTTCTCCCCTTTCCCTTCCCACAAGGATCTTCTTCGCCGAGACACCGATGGCCGGTCACGAAATCCCCGAACCCGCGGACCGCAAGCGCGTCGCCGACTCCACGGTCGACCCCCTCGCGGTGGAACAGCCACGTCACTCCTGTGATCCCGCCTTCCGGCACGGAGTGGTCGTCGGCTTCGACGGCTCGACGTCCAGTGAGCGGGCCCTCGCGTACGCCATCGGCATGGCCCGCCGCTCCGGCTCCGGCCTGATCATCGTGCACGTCGCCAACAGGCTCCCCACCACCGTCTGGGCGGGGTGCGAGCCGCCGGTCTTCGTCGACGTCCCCGACCACCGCACCGAGGTGCTCGGTCTGGAGCTCGCCTGCGCGGACTACCTGGCCGAGGTGCCGTGGATCCTCGTGGAGCGCGGCGGTGACATCTGCCACGAGCTGGAGGAGGTCGGCCGGGAGTACTCGGCCGACGCGATCGTGGTCGGCTCGACGCACGGGATCGTCGGCCGGATCTTCGGCTCGGTCGCCGGCCGGCTCGCCAAGCGCGCGCAGCGGCCCGTGATCGTCATCCCGTAGTCGCCCGATCGCCTAGATGGCCTGATCGCCTCGATCGTCCCCTGAGCTTCCTCTTCTCGACGACTCGTCAACTCCCTTGGTGCGGCGATAATTTCTGCCGCCGTCAGGTGATTTGTGTGCTTGTGAAGGGTAGGTAAAGGTCACCGGAACAAGCAGCTCACGCAGCACAACTGCCCACTTGAAGGGAGCCCGCCGTGGACAACGACGTCGCCGCGGGAAACACGACCTCCACTCTCGGCCACCTCGCGCTCGGACTGACCCTGCTGGCCTTCGGCATAGGCAGCACCGGCGTGATCGACAACGTCGCGGCGTCGGACGCCGCATCCCTCGCCACCTGGGTCGGCGGGGTGGCGCTCTTCCTCGTCGGTCTGCTCGCCCTGCGCGCCGGCAACGGCGGTGAGGGCACGGCCTATTCGGCGCTCGGCGCGTTCTGGTTCACCTGGGGGACCGGAGTCGGCGACGGCGGTTCGGCCGAGGCGACCGGGCTCTTCCTGCTGCTGTGGGCGCTCCTCGCGCTCACGCTGACCATGGCGGCCGCGGGCAGCGGTCTGTTCGGACAGGGCGTCTACGGGCTGCTGTTCGTCGCCCTGCTGCTGCTCGGCATCGGCGCACTCGCCGACAACGGCGGTCTGGCGAAGGCGGGCGGCTGGGTGGCCGCGGTGGCGGGCCTCATGGCCTGGTACGGCGCGACGGCGGCGGTGGCCCACTGGCCGATGTCGCTGAACCGCTCGGGCCGTCGGGCGGCCGCGGCGAGCAAGATGGCCGAGATCGGTACGGACGCGCAGATCTACGACCACCCGACGCACCCCTACACCCAGGCGCTGCTCTC